>JAOTST010000332.1 GCA_029864785.1 Chromatiales bacterium
TGATGGCTTGCAGTCGATAAGGTGCGTGGTATCCGCCTTAAGCTCGCCAATGAGAATATCTTTGGCGGCAGTGGCGCGTTTTTTGGCTAGCGCCAGCAGCTGTTCGTCACTAATGGTTGGAACAATCGGTTTTGTGGCAGGCGCTCCCTTTACAACCTTCTTTTTGAGTGCTTTACGTTTGGCAGAGGCAATCGCTTTAGCTAATAAGGCTTGATGATCGGCCTCTACTGCGACACCACATACTTTGATATTGAGCTCTGGTCGATCACCCATCAGCTTAACCACTTTGGCCAGATATGCCTTGGTTTCGTGATTGACCTCTGTTGAGGAGGCGCTAAATTTAATCGGTTCGAGTCGAACCTTCATTGCCGATTCTCCGACAACCTTTGCCAGACTAATGAGTGAGCCGTAAGGTTGTAATGAAGAGATAAGATAACTCAGCGCGCCCTTTTTCATCGCTTTGGCGATAGCGGTATTGATCACATCACTAGGGTCGATATTTGGATTGTCGCTGCTGCCGCTAATAGGAATGTTTAATGTAATGGTTCTATTTGAGTCGCGCAGCATATTGAGCGCGGTACCCAGAGGAATATTCATTTGAGACTCGATCGATTTTTGGTCGACTTTTTTCATCTCTTTGGCACTAGCGGATTCAACTTCAAGACCATTGAGTGTTAGTCCTATCTCTCCACCGATTTTTCCTTTGTCCATCGTTATTTTAGCAGTGCTATCGAGCTGTCCACTGGTGAGGACATAACCCATCATTGGAATCGTATAGGAGGAGAGGCTGGAGAGCGGTATGGCTTTAATCGTACTGTTCAATGCCAGCACTGGTTTTTCTGCAAAGGGTTGTACGCTACCTTCGATGTCCAATTTGCCATACTTATCAATCGTGGCTTGTATAAAAACAGGGCTCGCCTGTTTAGGCAGACTGGAGTTGATCTGTTTGATGGCGAGTTCTTTGATAGAGAGATCAGCACGGTAGGGTGGGGCAACTCCCTGATCATCAAACAGGATATGGTTCTCTCCATCTAAGGTTATTTCCCCAATTTGTATGGAGATTGGTTTGCTGTTCTCTTCAGGAGGGGCCGTGCTCGCAGGGCTTTCGGCAAGCTCCTCTGTGCCGTCTTCTCTCGTTGGGGAGATAGGCATCAAGCTAATGGGTATCCAGATCTTTGCGTTGTTTCGACGCAGAGTGGAGGTCATTCCTGACAGAGCGATCTTATCAATCGCCAACTGCTGCCTATCGGTGATCTCAATATTGGGGATGATTATTTTTTGGGTGGATAGGAGGTTTTCGGCAAGCCCTCCTTTTTCATCGGGTTTATAGAGATTCTTCCCAATAACGATATTACCGATGCTGCTTTCTGCCAGAGCAATCTGTTGCAGGTCATCAAACTTTATTGCCGTTGATAGTGTGTCGATTGCGACAAGTGGTTTTTCTTTGACTGTAATCGCTATTCCTTTCAGGGTGATTACACTATCGGTTGACGGATGGGTGTCGCCATCTTTTATGGCTAGATGCAGTTTTCCTTGCCACTGTAACTGCTCTTGCACGATCTCTGCATCGGGCACTTTCAGTTTTAATTGGTCAAGTTGAACTTTACCATCGTGTGTTAACTCAATAGAACTATCGGCATGTTGAGTTACTTTAATTGAGGAGTTTATAGACAATTGACCCGATAAATTCTCTATCTGCGACACGAGCAGTGAAAACGGTTTTAGTTCGATCTGCTTGAGTATAGCCTTGCCTGAAAAGGTGGGGTCTTTCGCAAAAGGAAGCATTTCCCCTTCAATGATAATGGGGTCGTTGTTGAGCTTGGCCTTTAGTTTAAATGGGCTCTCTCTGTTGCTATCCCAATTTGCAAGTTCAACAAGTTGCAGATGTTCGAGCTCTAGCTGGCCTGTCAGCTTAGGAGAGCGATAGTCGATATTAATATGGGTGAGGAGGAGAGAGTCAATTCCGAATCCCCATGGAGAACTTTTCTGACTATCCTCTTTGGGACTATTTTCTGCTTCTGGAATGATCAGACCACCAAAAGTGGCTTCACCCGACTTATCCGTTTCAATGGTGAAATTAATACCATTGATAGCAAGATCCTGTAGATGAATCCGTTTACTGAACAGAGAGAGCAGACGCACATTCGTTGATAGCTTTTTGATATGTTGATTTTTAGCTGTTGAAGAGGAGAATTTGAGGTCGCTAACTTCTATTACACCGTAAAACGGATTGAAATTGACATCCTCTACATAGGCCTCTTGCGCTCCAAATTCCTTCAACAATTTAGTAATCTGGATTTGAATAACGTATGGCGTGCTAATGAGCAGGATGATGAGCGACAGCAGTATTGAAGTAGCTGTCAGAATACGACGTTTGTGTGGAGCAATATTGGGAGGTAATTTCATTGGAATAATAGGGACTTAGTGGGTGATTTTATGAATTATTAAGCAAAGAACATTACATAAATAGTACTCTTTTTAGATGACTGTTTCGATAGTTTCCGTTTTTGCTAAAAGGAGGAATCTGTAGTGAGTGGCTAAACTGGTTGTCTGTAGGATAGTTGAGGAGTAGATTTGACGATTGTTATTTGGATATATCAAACGGAATAGAAGATGGCTGATGATCGTCAAGACAAAATTGTGATAGAAGGGTTGGATCAAGAGGGGCATAAATTTCGTCCCAGTGACTGGGCTGAACGTGTCGCAG
>JAOTST010000333.1 GCA_029864785.1 Chromatiales bacterium
AGATACCGGTCAATTCTGGAGGTGGCGGTAATGCGATGGGCGGTCTCATCAAAGTAGAGACGAACGATGTAGTTTCGCCCTTCAATCATTTCGTGGTGTTGCTCACTAAAGGGAACCAGCAGGTCTCGCTCCATCCCCCAGTCGAGGAAGGCGCCATAAGGATTGACGGTGACCACCTTTAATAAGGCAAATTCGCCGACCTCTGCCTTGGGCTGTTGGGTGGTTGCTGTAACGGTATCAGCGGAGTCGGGGTAGACAAATACTTCGACCTTGTTGGCGCTGTGGTCGGCCTCGAGCAGCTCTTTAATAGGAAGTGTGAGTTCGCCCAACTCGCCACCATCAAGGATCAATACGTTTTCATCACCCTTGATCACTTTGAGTTGTTGGGTTTTTCCGAGTTCTGCCATACCGATGCCTGTGCGTTATATAAGTAGTAGAGGCTATTTCTTTAGCCCATCGGGCAGTAGTGGCTGAATGCGCTTGAGGATATCTTCGTAGACGTTGATATTTCCGGCAACGACGTTGCCGGTTTTGAGGTACTCATCACCACCACTAAAGTCACCGACTACGCCGCCGGCCTCTTTTACTAGCAGGACTCCCGCAGCGATATCCCATGGATTAAGTCCGATCTCCCAGAAACCATCGATACGACCCGCTGCGAGGTAGGCGAGGTCAAGCGATGCGGATCCGGGGCGGCGAATACCGGCGGTATCGGGAAAGAGCGCCGTAAAGGTTTTTAGATAGGTGTCGAGATGCTCTTGCTGCTTAAAAGGGAAGCCGGTGCCGAGTAGGGCACCCTCAAGACTTTTTCGTGGGGTCACGCGCAGACGGCGATTGTTGAGTTGTGCACCATCGCCTTTGGTTGCGGTGAAGAGTTCCTGACTAATCGGGTCGTAGACTACGCCCTGAGTGATCTCACCTTTATATTCAAGGGCGATGGAGACGGCAAACTGAGGGAAGCCGTGGAGGAAATTGGTGGTGCCGTCGAGTGGATCGATAATCCACAAATATTCGCTGTCACCGCTGCGTCCGGTCTCTTCACCCAGAAAACTGTGACTGGGATAGGCCTTAGAGAGAATTTCAATAATGGCGATCTCGGCCTTATGGTCCACCTCGGTGACAAAGTCATTTTTTGCTTTGCTGGTGATGGTAAGGGTATCGATACGATCAACCGAACGGGCGATGATATTTCCTGCTTTGCGCGCAGCAGTAATGGCGGTATTGAGCATCGGATGCATGGGGTGGACTCTTGACTGTTAAAAAGCAGGCTACATTCTATCAGTACAAAAGGATATGATGAATCCCTAATGTAACAATTCAGCACATTCATCTTTTGTCCCATTACTGCGTTGCCTACATGGAGGTAGGTAATGAGCGATAGCAGGACGCGGTAGCGTTATTTGCGTACTCGAATGGTCACATATTACATATATGCTCACATTCTCCGTGCACAAATGCCTTGTACTAGAACAAAATCTAAACATGCTGAACAGTTACTAATATTGAATTTTCCCCTTTAACCCCATAGTTATTTCAGAAATGAGCGCAAAGATAAGAGTTGTACTGGTCGAGACCTCGCACCCCGGAAACATCGGTGCGGTGGCGCGGGCGATGAAAAATATGGGACTTGATGGTGAGAGGGCATCGCTCTATCTGGTCACGCCGCGCCGTTTTCCGCATGAAGATGCGACGGTCAGGGCGAGTGGTGCTATCGATCTTCTTGATGGTGCGGCAGTTTGCGAAACGCTAGATGAGGCACTGGTGGGAACCACTTTGGTCTTTGGAGCCAGCGCACGGACTCGATCACTACCGTGGCCGATTCATCCTCCAAGGGAGTGCGCTGCGAAGATTGCCCTGGAACCTGATGGAAGCGAGGTGGCGCTGGTCTTTGGACGTGAGCGTTCGGGACTCACCAATGAGGAGTTGGAGCGTTGTAATACGCTACTGCATATTCCGACTAATCCAGAATTTAGCTCACTTAATTTGGGGGCAGCGGTGCAGGTGGTTGCCTATGAGTTGCTGATGGCGCGTGGTGAGGTGCACAAAGAGGCAGGGAACGTTGAGCGTGATAGCCCACTGGCGAGTGCCGATGATATTGAAAGGCTGTTTGGCCATTTTGAGAAGACGCTGAAGGATATCGATTTTCTCGATCCCGAAAATCCGCGTCATATGATGCGCAGGCTACGGCGTCTGTTTAATCGGGTAGAATTAGAACAGGTTGAAATCAACATACTGCGTGGAATACTGACGGCAGTAGATAAGAAGGTGAAATAAGCGATGTTTTCCAGATTACGTGAAGATATTAAATGCATTTACGAGCGTGACCCAGCGGCGAGGCACCTATTTGAGGTGTTGTTTACCTATCCCGGACTGCATGCGTTGATTTGGCACCGTCTGTCACATCGATTATGGGGATGGGGGCTACACTTCGTGGCGCGGATTATCTCAGCACTCTCGCGCTGGTTAACGGGAATCGAGATTCACCCCGGTGCGGTGATTGGCCGCCGCTTCTTTATTGATCACGGCATGGGTGTGGTGATTGGTGAGACGGCCATTATTGGGGATGACTGTACCATCTACCACGGCGTGACTCTGGGCGGTACCAGTTGGCAGAAGGGAAAGCGCCATCCCACACTTAAAGATGATGTGGTTATTGGTGCTGGTGCGAAAGTTTTCGGTCCTATTGAGATTGGTAG
>JAOTST010000334.1 GCA_029864785.1 Chromatiales bacterium
AATGGCTAAAAGAAGCGGAGGAGTCTCTTTTAAAACATCACGATTACCATTCTGCTCGAGATAGTGAATAACCGCCTCACGAACCTTAATCAGATCTTCACGAGCCTCATGCATAACCTGACGCACCATACTTTGATGTTCAGCCTGAACGAGATCATCACCAACCTGCTCATTTGATACGTCAGCCTTCTCCATGGTATCAAGGCTACCCCAATCCTTCATGGCAGAATCGACCATCAAGATCGCTCCGGCTACACCCATGAGAATATCGTCATCTGCCTCAAGATCACCAGAGGTCAACTGTTGAATAATACCCACCTGAGAACGCAAAATTTCTTGCAGCTCATCCTGCTCCAGCAAGCCAAGGGTCTCAATCAATCGACTGATGTTATTAGACATTGGTTCAAGTTGAGCTAAATCACGCTGCTCACTGCGCACAAAGAGGTCAAAGGTATCTTTAACAATTGTGAGCTCATCCAAAATATCACTTGATACGGCACGCTTAAGATCTGATGTTAATGTAACACCCGTTGACTCTGAAGCTGAAACAGTTCCAATTTTGAATGCTTGGTGTATCTGTCCAATCAGACTCTCTTCTGGAACGTTCTCAATATTAGAGATATGCCATAAAACAACTTTTGTTAGCTTGAGAAGTGGTCCTTTAGATAGCCCCTTCTCGCCAGATTGGCCGATGATTTTTATCGCCTGCTCAATCTTTCCAAGAACACTTTTATGCTCTCTTACAAATTTTAATTGGCCACTTTTTAAAGCATCAATGAGCCCCATGCTGACCCAAACCCACTGCCGGACATGATCACTTACGGCATATTGAGAAAATTTCTCCAATACAACCGCCAACTTATTAAAGCTATTATTTAGATCTTTTTCACGCAGAATATTAAGCAGCGCACTCTGAAAGTGGTGATGAATTTTTTTAGCAACTGCATTAATTGGAGCATCAGGATGTTTATTTCCAAACTCACTCGGCGGTAGTGCTTTCAGATCCGCTACAAAATATTGAAATGGATTGAGCTTCTCTTCGCCTTTAATTACTCGTATTTCATTTAACAGGGGAATAAGCGGGGCCGAATCATCCTGCTTTCCACCCAACAAGCTTTCAAGATAGTCGGGTAAAATCAAAATTGAGCGCATAAGCAAGTCGAAGCATTGCTGATGATCATCAATATCATCATCTTTTATTTTGATTGCTAATGATTCAATTTCAGAAGAAAACTGAGCTGCGCCCGTAATTTCAACGATATTGAGTGTGCCGTGAACCTGATGCAGAAAATCGACAAATTGACTCAGATAAGAGGAGTCACTCTCATCATCCACATAAGATTCAAGTGCAATCCGAGCCTGATTAAGGGTGTCGTCTATCTCATCCTTGACCCAAGCTAGAGTGCTAACATCAAATTGTTCACTTTTTTGCATTAGCTGCTTCCAATCCCCTACGACATGCTCTCGTTACAAAGTGTAACGCTTAGCAAATGACTAACCCTGTCTTATAGCTTGAAGCCAGAGACTGAACGCTTCATATCAGTTGCCAAATTGGCAAGATTAGTGATCGAATTAGCGGTCTCATCCGTCTCTTCAGTCGTTTTGGTAGTAATCTCCAAAATATCATCCATTGTCTGGGTAATATTTGATGCCACAGTAGTCTGATTGTTAGTTGCGTCACTGATATTCTCAATCAATTCTGCCAGTTTCTCAGATACCTGCTCGATTTCAGAAAGTGCACCACCCGCATCTTCCGCCAGTTTCGCTCCGGAGACCACCTCGCTAGTACTTCTCTCCATTGACGTTACTGCTTCACTGGTATCAGTCTGGATAGTTTTAACCAGTGCCTCAATCTGTTTGGTCGCATCAGCTGAACGTTCCGCAAGACGCTGTACCTCATCCGCTACCACCGCAAAACCACGACCCGCATCACCCGCCATTGCCGCCTGAATCGCAGCATTAAGTGAAAGAATGTTAGTCTGCTCGGCGATATCATTAATCAATTCAACGATATCCCCAATCTCCTGCGAACTCTCACCAAGACGTTTAATACGTTTGGAGGTTTCCTGGATTTGCTCTCGGATGGTGTTCATACCCGAAATTGATTTTTGTACCGTCTCGGCACCCTTCTTGGCAATCTCAACCGAGCGATCAGACTCACTTGCAAGCTGCACAGCATTACTCGATACACCCTTACTCGATTGAGCGATATCATTTGCGGCGTCACTCGCCGACACGATTTTTTCAGCCTGTTGTCGACTCAATTGAGCGAGATTAGTTACTGTTCCTCGCGTTTTTTCTGCCGAATTCAATACCTCATTGGAACTACCTGTAATATGTGAAACAAGACTTCTCAATGCGTCAACGGTAAAGTTCATAGAGTCTGCAATCGCACCAGTAATATCCTCAGATACCGTTGCGTTTACCGTAAGGTCACCATCTGCAAGGTCGCCCATTTCATCAAGAAGACGCATGATCGCTTCCTGATTTTGTCGGTTGATAGTCTCTGTTTTTTTCCGCTCATTCTCTGTTTTTGCCAAACGATTATCACCATCATGCTTCAAGTGATAACCCAGTAATATCAATAAGAGAATGGTAATGACACCAAAGGCAATACCTAGTGTGGAATCAATCAAGCGACCCGCCGCATAATTACCATAGGCACTCTCCAAGGTATCAATGCCGTTG
>JAOTST010000052.1 GCA_029864785.1 Chromatiales bacterium
TTTAACGCCCTTGCCGCGATACTCCATAGTGATGAGCTTGGCAGGTTGACGCGAACCGCGTGAAACTGAGAGCAAGGCTCCCATACCGAGGCGTTGCATCTGTTTTTCATCAAGGATGGTCGTTTTGATTGAGGGGTGGTTCTTTGCCAGTTTTTTGGCCTCTTTGGCGAGATAGGATGGTGTACAGATATTGCCAGGGAGATTGGATAGATCGCGGGTTAAATGGATACCCTCACTAATGGCCGCACCCTGTATAATCGCCTTATTGATTTGACCGGTTTCGCCACGGTTGTGGCTGTGGAATGCGAGAGTTTTTGGCTGCTTCTTACGGCTGCCAGCCCTCTTTTTTAATTGGTCAAAAATATAGCTGTTACTACCGTAGGCCTCTATTTCACTCCGCACTTTGGATGAGAGGTCAACCCCTTCTACGCAAGCGGTTGATAGGGATGATACGACCTCTGTAATGGGAAGTATTTTGATAGCTTTGGCTGAGGAAGAGGCAATTTTACGGAAATCGTTGGCTGTGCGTGATTTGATTTGACCACAACCAACCAGCAGAATGCGTTTGGCATTCACACCTGCAGGGCTATGGAGGAGCGATGTCGAGCCAATTTTTCCATCCATGTCACCAGATTTAAGTAGTGCGGAGATGGCGCCTTTTGTTGCTTTGTCGAGAAGGGCTTCTTCAGAAAGAAGAGCTCTCTTTTCGTAGACCCCAATAACGAGACAGGCGGTACTGATTTTGGAAAGTGAACCGGTTTTGGTAGTGAATTGCATGGGGATCCTCGATGAGAGATAGAAATATTTCACAATAGGTTCTGTAATTATGGCAAACTTTTCAAAGTTTTGTATATAACCATCTTGTTTAGTAAGGTTTTTAAATCATTTTGTCCTATTATTTTCGTAAATTCTGGCCACTGTTAATACCTTTATCACTGACTTTTTTAAGTTTGGTGTCATGGGCGTTTTCGATAGAGATGATTGGTCCTTTTGATGCCAGAACAGGAGAATCTGTTGAGGGGCTGACGCTGTCTATGCCGCTGGAGACTCAAATCATCGAGCCCCTGATGAGTCTCTCCCACCTTATCTTTGGCGCCCCGAATTTTCGTACGGCGCTTCTCTCGATGGGATGTTGGATATTTGCCGCTGTTTTAATTACGGCAATAAAAAAGAGTCGTGGTAGAAAATGGTTTCGGCGCTATTTCGGTTCACTACTCATCTCGGTAGTCGCTGTTTGGCTGCTTTTGCTCTATACCCTCTTTATGATGGTTCATCACATCCCCGGGTGGACGTTAGAGAGTGAGGATCAATCTTCAGCGATTGTGGATTTCCAATCACATACGGAATCTTCGCCTGATGGAATTGTGAGTATTCTTAGGAATCTGGAGTGGCATAAAGCGGTTGGTTTTGATATCGCTGCAATTACAGAGCACTGGCGTATTAATACTAAATTGGATGATCTGTTACAAGATAATAGCTCAACATTGCCTGCGATTATTATTGGTGTAGAGGTTGATAATCAATATCATAATTACCTACTTGGATTGGGATTAAATCCACAAAAACAGATACCGATAAGTAGGGGACGAGATACCCGTGAGTTTGTGAATATTATTCATAATACGCACCAAGGTGCCGTGGTTGCGATGACCTATGACCTTGATAAGGATCATGTAGATAAGCTGGTTGCGGCAGGCGTTGATGCCATTGAGGTCGTCAATAGTGGACACCCTTATGTTTATGCCGATACACGCCGGAAGGTTTTAGATGTATCCCAGAAATATGGTTTACCGCTTGTTGGCTCTACTGATTGGCATGGCTGGACTGGGTTTACTCGAGTTTGGACGCTGTTTCAGCACAAAGATCTTCCTAGTGTCTCCAGAAAGGATAGGGGACGGTTTGTGGTAAATGAGTTGCGCAATAAAAATAGGGATGCCTTTACCCCTATAATTTCTGGTGCAGTTGGTGGTGACTCATTGACCCGAGAGATCTTCACCCCTTTTTATGAGTGGGTGCGTTACGGAATGGAACTGTCATCTCAACGGCTTCTATTTTGGTGGATATGGAGTGCTATATTTATGCTCCTTTTCATAAAGTGGCGGGGCGTTCTTGCACATGGGATTGTCTATGGAGTGCCGATCACTTTATCTGCAGGGATAGCCTTCAGAGCCTATGAACTTAGCCAGAGAGCAAAACTAACACCGGAAGGGTTTTTCATAAGAGAACTTCCTAGCCAGCTCTATATTGCCGTTGCTTTGACCTTTGTGGGGTTATTTTTTATCTATATGTTGAATAGAAAGAAATCAGAGTGATTTTATACCGTTACATTGCTCGCGAATTACTATCCTCCTTTCTTGGAGTGACTTTTGTTCTATTTTTGATCTACTTGGGTGGATTGATGATGCGGGTCTTGCCGGATGTTTCAAACGGGTCGATCCCTATTGAACAGTTTTTACCGATTATTAGCGTAAAAATACTTGAGGAGTTGATCATTGGGATACCCTTTTCATTTTTTCTCGCATTAATCGTCTCAATAGGTAAGTTACTCTCTGAACATGAATTGATCGCAGCCTATGCTTGTGGTTTTCAACGGTCGAAATTGATGATGGTGGTTACTGCGCTAGCCCTTTTCTTATCTTTACTGGTGGGTATTGTCTCTATCTCATTAGCCCCACTTGCCGATCAGCATTATCGAAAAATTATGGCAGAAATTGAACAGTCATCTGAGCTTAATAGTATTGTGGCTGGAAGATTTGTGGGACTCTCAGGTGGAGGGCTCATCTATGCGGAGAGCGGAAATAATAAGACAGGATTCAACAAAGTCTCAATTTTTGATAGCACATCAAATAAATATTCAGTCATTAATGCAGAAAGGCTTTCTGGGATTAAAAGCACTGATAGTGGAAAAATATTTTTATTTGAGAATGGAACCAAAACCACTCTTTTGAGAGAGAGCAGAGAGGTTAAAAAGACGGTGTTTGATGAGTACGGGGTTTTGGTTGAAAAGAAAAATGTGATGCCAGCCCATAGTATGTATGGGGTGCCAACATCTGTATTGTGGAGTAGTCAAGACCCTCTGCATATTGCGGAGCTGCAGTGGAGAGTCTCTCTCCCGTTAATGGTGCTTATTTTAGGGATGGTTGCCGTTTCTGTTAGTCGTTATAAACCACGATCGGGTAAGTATGGACGTCTCTTTTCAGGCATCGTCATCTATCTAATATATAGTCAATTAATTATGAATGCCAAGGTGGGTATAGTGCAGCAAACGATTCCTCCAATTATTGGGATGTGGTGGGTTCATCTGTCAGTGGTGCTAATTTTTATCACCCTATTTATCTATCAAGAGCGACGAGCAGGATAAGTATGTTAAAGCTGGATTGGTATATTGGCAGGGTGATTCTAAAGAATGTTGCGGTTGTCTTTTCAGTTGTTTTTGTTATTCAGTTTTTTACACTTTTTGTTCAAGAGAGCACGCAGGTAGATAGAGATTATCAAATTGGTGGAGCCGTTATCTATTCACTGCTCTATCTGCCTGTTCGAGCCTATGAAATGCTTCCTGTTATTTTATTGATTGGCGGAATTATTGGGCTAGGTACTTTGGCTAATGGCAGCGAATTAACGACCATAAGAGCAACTGGAAAGTCGATCGGATTTATTACCAGATCCATGGCTAAGACGGGAATCCCTCTGGTACTTATTCTATTTCTGATTGGAGAATTTATCGCACTGCCACTGATTGATGTTGCAGAAGAGTATAAGGCGATTAATTTAGGAAAAAAGATCTCAATGTCTACCTCCGATAGCTTTTGGATTAAAGATAGCGATCGGTTTATTAATATAAATGGAATTAACGCAGGCAAGGAAGATCAGTTTAGATATTTTAAAATTGATGAGACGAATAATTTACGTGAGATTCTTACGGCAAAACGATCAATCTCTACAGATGATGGATGGCGTCTCTATGATGTGATGATTACTTCAATTGGAGAGAGTTCAACAGAGACAATGCACCATGATGAATTTGAATTGAAAACCTCGTTTGATAAAGAGGGGCTTGGAAAATTAACGCTTAATCCCAGACATATTCGATTACTTGAGCTTTATGGTTACTCTAAGTATCTGGAAGTAAATGATCTGGAGTCAGAACCCTATTTTTTCTCATTTTGGAATCGACTATTTCAACCGATTGCAGCATTGGCAATGTTGTTTCTTGCCTTACCTTTTGTCTTTGGTTCATTAAGAGAGAAGAGTATTACACAACGGGTCATGACAGGGGTATTTGTTGGCGTTGGATTTTTTACCTTAAGTCAGATCGTCAATCACCTTGGTCTGATGGTCGATATTTCAGCAATAGTTGGGGCGGCCATTCCAACAATGGCTATTATCGCTTTGTGGGGCTACCTTTTTGGAAGGGCAGATAAGTTACATTAATCGGTTATTGATTAATGACATAATCTCCAGCTTTGAGCACTCCTACTCTGGAGTTGTATTCGATCGTTCCAATTGATGCGCCCGCTTTTACCTGGGTAATAGTCAACATTCCAACACTATCTTCCGCAAAATGTTCTACCCCATCTTCATCGGTGCGAAGCAGTCGTGCGTTAATCAATTTAAATTGATCGCCGACCCTAACTTGTGAATGTGAACCAACATCTATAGAGGCAGAAACATTGTCTGTGGATATGATTCGCCCCTTAAGAAATGTGCAAAAAGTGGCATCATTGATGATTTTGACCTGCTGATTAGCCAAAGTATCTATAGCACCCTTCTCATATTTCTGACGTTCAGAAGGTGCCCCCAAGATAAAAAATGGTTTTCCCGACTTTAATGATACCTTCTGTACGGTCTCTATCTCGTTGATGAGTTCTCCGCTATAGCTATCAAAAATCCTAAGTTTGAATGAGACTTTTAGCCACGATATTGCGGATAGTTTATCGGTTATATTGTGAATCACCCCAGAAACATTGTCAGGCAAAAGGGATTCGCTATTTTGGTCGGGCTCAAAATTCTGGCTTGGTTCAATATTTGTTATCGATCCGCTTACAACAATTTGACTATCAAACTGTTTACCAATTTCATGAATTTGTTCTTTTTCTCCCCTATTAGCGGTTCCCAACAATGAAAGGTGTTGAGGCTGTAGGCTGATATTAGAGGCGTCTCGAAAGTGTAAAGTACGATTGAGGTATGATTTTTTGAGAAGACGCTTGGTGATTAGCTTCTGAAGCTCTGGAAAATATTGGCTCTGTTCCGGATGTTCAAATTCTATATGAAGAAGTGCTATTTTTTTGTCACTACACTGTAAAGGAAGCTCTCCCTTCATCTTTGAAGTGACAATGGGTTGATTTTTAGCGGGTTGCTTAAAGGAGCCATCCATCGCACAGCCCGAAAACAGAAGTGAGAAAAGGGTAATTAAGATGATCTGAACGTTCAGCAGAACCTTGTCTCTCATTAAAACGACCTCATCATAATTTTATTACATTTTTTCATGGATACTGCCATTATCGTCCAAAGTTGTCATTTCGTGAGATGTTGAGCAATTTAGTGGGGAATTTGGTACGATATCGGTGGCCTATTCAAGTTAATTTTAAGAGTATTTTGGAGTAAAGATGCGCCCAGCTAGTATTGCAACAATCATTGAGCAGGAGTTCCTCAGCACCAGTGAGGGGCACCACACCCCTGTGATGTTGTGGGGGCCTCCCGGTGTAGGTAAGTCCCAACTGGTACTGGAGGTGGGGCAGAAACACGGCATCAATGTGATCGATATCCGCCTCTCACAGATGGAGCCGAGTGACCTGCGCGGAATTCCTTTCCGTACCGGAGAGTCGGTAGAGTGGGCGGTGCCCGGGATGCTCCCCAATAGTGAAAAACACGGTGAGCAGGGGATCCTCTTTCTCGATGAGATCACCTCGGCTCCCCCCAGTGTGTCGGCCGCTGCCTATCAGCTGATCCTCGATCGTCGTCTGGGTGAATACAGGGTTCCAGACGGTTGGGCGATTATTGCTGCGGGTAACCGTCAGGGGGATCGTGGTGTCACCTATACGATGCCCGCACCACTGGCCAACCGCTTCTCCCACTTTGAGGTCGAGACCCATCTCGATGACTGGGTGAGCTGGGCTTATGCCAACGGGATGGATGATGGTCTGATCGCCTTTCTTCGTTTCCGCCCTGAGCTGCTCTTTGATTTCGATCCAGCCCACAATCCGGTCGCTTTTCCCTCGCCACGCTCGTGGGAGTTTGCCCACCGTGCACTACAGAAGTTTGGCGATATGCCCGACCTGATGCTCAGTGCGCTACAGGCGTGTGTCGGTCCCGCTGCGGGGATTGAGCTTAACGCCTTTATCTCCAACCTCGATCAACTTCCCGATATCGATGCGATTCTGCGGGGTGATGAAGTACCCGTTCCTGAGGGGATTGACCTGCAATATGCAGTCGCCTCGGCGCTGGTCGGTCGCTCGATTCGTGCCCGTGACGAGGGCAATGGTTCAGAGGTTTACGGCAAGGTGCTCAACTATGCGGGACTCTTCTCGCAGAAGGAGATGGGGATCATGCTGGTCTCTGACCTCCATCGAGCGATTGGTCAGGAGCTATTCACGATCCCTGAATTCTCACCCTGGGCGCAAGATGTAGCCAAGGTGATGCTCTATTAATGTGTAAAATTTACCACGAAGCTCACGAAGAGCACGAAGGTTTATATGCAAACAAGATTTTCAGCTTTTATCTTCGTGGCCTTCGTGGTAAAAATTTTATGATTCAAACTTACCGTCCATGAGTGAAGAGCTAGAAACAAAACTGGCAGCGGCACGCACCCGCCTGATCCTCGACAAGCCGTTCCTTGGGGCGCTGGTGCTGCGCCTGCCGATGATTGCTGCCAATAGTAACTGGTGCAAGACCACCGCAACCGATGCCAAGAGCTTCTACTACAACGCCGAATATATTGAGCACCTTTCGGTGGATCAGGTGCAATTCGTTCTCTCTCACGAAGCACTCCACTGCGCGTTGTCGCACTTTGCGCGTCGCCTCCATCGTGACAAACATCGTTGGGATCTCGCCTGTGACTTTGCCATCAATCCGCTGCTGGTGGCTGACGGACTGATTCCTGTTCCTGAAGCGCTACTGCTCGATTCATTCGAGGGGATGACCGCCGAGGAGATCTATCCAATGCTTGATGAGCATGAAGATCTCACCCCGCAGGATGAACATGTCTATGATGAAGATAATCAGGATGGTGAAGGGGGAGAGAGCGGTAACGCCCCCGGTCAGGGCAATAGTGACCCACAGGATGGAGGCAAGGGCAGCCACAATCCTGAAGAGGAGCAGAAAGAGCAGGGGGGCAGCGGTGCGGATAGACCGCCACCGCTCTCCAAAGATGAACAGGAGCAGCTCTCGGTACAGTGGGCGCAGCGCATGGCGGGAGCGGCACAGACCGCCATGCAGGCGGGCAAACTGAGTGGCTCACTGGCGCGGATGATCGACCATCTGCTGCAGCCACAGCTACCGTGGCGTATGCTGCTGGCTCGCTATATGACCGCTACCGCGCGTGATGATTACAACTATGCGAGGCCTTCCCGCCGTGAGGGGGCTGCGATCATGCCCTCGCTCAAAAGTCAGGAACTCAAGGTGGTGGTCGCCCTCGATACCAGTGGTTCGGTGACCGATGAAGAGATGCGTCAGTTCCTCTCGGAGATTAATGCGATTAAGGCGCAGGCTCACGCACGAATCACCCTCATCGCCTGTGATGCTAAGGTCGATGATGCGGGACCGTGGATCTATGAGCCGTGGGAAGATTTCACCCTGCCGCAGGAGTTTCCTGGGGGTGGCGGTACCGATTTTCGCCCCGCCTTTGAATGGACGGCAGGGCAGTCGCCACAGCCCGACCTGATGCTCTACTTTACAGATGCTCAGGGGGGCTTTCCCGAGATAGAGCCTTTTTATCCGGTAATCTGGCTGGTGAAGGGGAAGCAGAAGGTGCCGTGGGGGCAGCGGATTCAGCTTAATTGATGTGTTGTATCCACCAAGGGTCGGAGTCGATTGTGTTGAGATCGTGGAAAAGTGAGCGAGTATTGGCCACAATTGACTCCAACCCTGACCGTAATTTTAAATTCCACCTCGGAGAGAAATTTGCAGTTAAGTAGTGAAGACAACCTACGTCTCAATGTCTTGATCACTCAGGCCGAGGCGATCCGTATCGATGAGAATGAGATGATCGTCTACGGTCTGCAAGGTGAGCAAGAGATGCGCGTGGCGCTCAATCCAACTATGCGTGCCGATAAATATCTTGAGCAGGTACGCGAATTGCTCGCTTCGGTGGTACTCGACTCGCCCGGCGGCTACCCCATCTTTCTACGACGTTGGAGTCGGATGGGGCAAATCGATTCGGATCAACTCGATCGCCTACTACGCAGCGGTGAACCGGAGGCGGTCATGGCGGTAGTGAGCGCCCCCGGCCTGACCAATGAGCTGGCGCGCCGTGCCA
>JAOTST010000335.1 GCA_029864785.1 Chromatiales bacterium
ACTATCGTCCGGATAGCTGGAGGCATCATTACTGTTAATAGCCACAAAAATACCACCGTTGGCTTGAAAACGAGCAGCGACCTCCGCCATCTTCTCGGCAATATGTTTCACATAGGGACAATGGTTGCAGATAAAGGCGACACAAAGCGGTTTACCTGCATATGAAGCCAGAGCTACTCTATTACCGGTTTTAGGTTCTAGCAGCTCAAATGTGGGTGCTAAAGTGCCTAAATCAACCATCACTGAGGGTGTTCTTGCCATTGATCGACTCCTATTGAATTTGCATTGCCTGAGAACGACTCAACCCTATTGATTGTGATATTGAGGCTCCTACTCGATCCGCAAAGCGCGCAAAAAGATCATCCTTCGGTGTGAAATCGATAACATCTTCAGCCTTAATAATTTCACGGGCGACATAATTAACATCACCTATTCCATCAGCAAGCCCTAGTTCAATGCTCTCTTGCCCAGTCCAGAATCGACCACTAAATAGATCAGGGGACTCTTTTAAGCGATCGCCTCGTCCAGTTTTTACAGCATTGATGAAGTGTTTATGGATATTTTCCAGTAACTTCTTAACGTGTGTCACATCACCATTATTAAGAGGGCTAAAGGGATCCAGTCCACCCTTATGTTCTCCGGCTGTGAATAGTCTGCGTTCAACACCCATTTTTTCCATTGCGCCGGTAAATCCAAAGCCATTCATAAGGACACCAATCGATCCAACAACACTCGATTCATTAACATAAATTTTGTCCGCCGCAGCCGCAATAAAGTAGGATCCTGAGGCTCCCACATCAAGAATTACTGCATAAAGCGGCGTATCTGGATGGAGCGCCCGTAATCGAATAATCTCATCATAGACCAAAGCAGATTGCACTGGACTACCACCGGGACTGTTGATTCTCAATACAACCCCTTTTGTATTTGGATCATCAAAGGCCTTTTGTAGCCCTTTAATAATTGCATCGGCATTGGCCTCGGTGCCATCTGAGATCAGTCCGCTGACTTTAACTATTGCGGTATGCTCTTTATCACCCATCTTCACATCGACAAGATCGCTCTCTCGAAAGGTCACTGCGGTGATTAAAAAGAGATAGGCGAAAAATAAAAATTTAAAAAATATTCCCCACCGGCGAGAACGCCGTTGTTCGGCAAGTGATGCAAAACTGAGGCGGTTAATGAGATCCCTTTCCCACTTTGGGGGAGTCGTTCCATTCTGTTCTTCGTTCATAATCTACTCTGTAGCCAAGGTTGTAGGTCGGTCAGGGCATTAATCACCCCAATTGGATTGTGTTGTTGCAGACGTTTCAGTTCATGAACGCCATAGGTGACAGCCAGCGCATGGGCCGATGCGTTATTGGCCATCTCCATATCATAGACGGTATCCCCAATCATTAGGGTCTCACTGGGATCGCTGCCGGTAAAGTCGATAATATATTCAAGCATCTGTGGGTGGGGTTTAGAGAAGGCCTCATCGGCACAACGGGTGGTGATAAACAGCTCTCTTAGACCCGTCTCATCCAGCACCTTGTCAAGTCCTCGCCGCCCCTTACCTGTAGCGACTGCAAGAAGATAGCCCTCATCATTAAGTGATTCAAGTAGCTCTGCCGCACCGGGAAATAACGATGAAGGGATAGCATCCTCTGCCAGCCAGTGATGGCGATAACGCTCCACCAGATCACTGAAGATCTGCTCACGGCTTCCAGGATAGAGGGTCTCAAATGCCTCACGCAGGCCGAGGCCGATGATGTTTTTTGCCTCGTCATCACTGCGTTCAGGCAGCTCTAGATCCCGAATTGCAGCCTGAAGGCTGGTGACGATCTGAGCCTCGGAATCCATGACGGTTCCATCCCAGTCAAAGACCAGCAGATTAAAGGGGCGTCTACTCATATTTTGTCTAATCTCTTTAGAGTCTCTTCAAGCCTCGGATCCAGAGGTGCGGTGATATCGTAGGTCATCACCTCCGGCAGGGTAAAACGAATTGATTCAGCGTGGAGAAAAAGTCTTTTTAGACCAATCTTCGCCATTTCTCGATTAAACGGCTCATCGCCATATTTAGGATCCCCAGCAATCGGGTGTCCCGAGTGCTGGGCATGGACTCGAATCTGATGGGTGCGTCCAGTAAGCAGCTTCACCCGCATCAGCGTTGCATCGTTAAAACTCTCTATGGGGGTGAAAATCGAAATTGCACGTTTTCCCTCAGGGTTAACTCGAACCACTCGTTCACCGGATCGGACTTCATTTTTCATTAGCGGCACATCAATCTTCTTGCGCCCCCCCTGCCACTCCCCTTTTAGTAGTGTCAGATAGTGTTTATCGACTCCGCTCTCCTGTTGCAAGATCTGAAATCCGCGCAAGGCACTGCGGCGTTTGGCAATCACCAGGCAACCGGAGGTCTCCCGATCCAGGCGATGCGCCAGCTCCAGATAGGGTGCATCAGGACGCAGGGCTCGCAGTCCCTCAATTACCCCATAGCTGAGTCCACTTCCTCCATGCACCGCCATGCCCGAGGGTTTATTTAAGATCAGAAATCGAGAATCCTCAAAGATAATTGATT
The DNA here is from genome assembly GCA_029864785.1 of Chromatiales bacterium. GTDB lineage: Bacteria > Pseudomonadota > Gammaproteobacteria > Thiohalomonadales > Thiohalomonadaceae > JAOTST01. The sequence continues at coordinate 2,561 of JAOTST010000335.1, forward strand.
GCTGGAGCCGTTTAAGAGGCTCCTCCCCCACCTTTACCGGCCCTTGATCCTCTGCCATTCTAACCGGCGGGATTCTCACCACATCGTCCAGTTTCAGGCGATAGGTCTGCTTGATACGCCCCTT
>JAOTST010000336.1 GCA_029864785.1 Chromatiales bacterium
AACGCTTTATTCGTACCAAGATGGGACAGCTTAATAACTTTACCGCAGGTCGGGTCTACGAGAACGTCATTACTAAGGAGCGCCGTGGCGACTATCTTGGCGGAACTGTTCAGGTCATCCCTCATATCACCGATGAGATTAAACACCGCATTATCGCCGGAGCCGAGGGGTTTGATGTGGCGATGATCGAGATTGGCGGTACGGTGGGTGATATCGAATCGCTACCGTTTATGGAGGCGATTCGCCAGATGGGGGTAGAGTATGGCCGCGATAACTGCCTCTATATGCATTTGACACTGCTCCCCTATATTCCCACCGCAGGCGAACTGAAGACCAAGCCGACCCAGCACTCGGTGAAAGAGATGCGTTCTATCGGCATTCAGCCCGATATATTGCTCTGTCGTGCCGATCGTGAGATCCCTGAGGATGAGAAGCGCAAGATTGCACTGTTTACCAACGTTGAACAGCGTGCTGTTATCTCCGCCCTCGATGCGCGCACAATCTATCAAATCCCCGAGGAGTTGCATCGGCAGGGACTGGATCAAATTGTGGTCGATAAACTCCATCTTGAAGTACCGCCTGCAGACCTCTCTGAGTGGGAGGCGGTGATCGATGCGATGGATAGCCCTACCGGTGAGGTGACCATTGCCATGGTGGGCAAATATGTCGACCTGACCGAATCCTATAAATCACTCTCTGAGTCGTTGATCCATGCTGGTATACACACCCTCACCAAGGTGAAGATCGAGTATGTTGATTCTGAAGAGCTGGAGAATGATGGTTGTGATGCGCTGGCCAAGATGGACGCAATTCTGGTCCCTGGTGGTTTTGGTGAGCGTGGTGTTGAGGGCAAGATTGCCGCAGTCCAGTATGCCCGCGAGAATAAGATCCCCTATCTAGGCATCTGTCTTGGAATGCAGGTTGCCGTGATCGAATATGCCCGTAATGTAGCCGGGCTTGAAGAGGCACACAGTACTGAGTTTAGTCCTTATACAAAAAATCCGGTCATCGCACTGATTACCGAGTGGACCAATGAAGAGGGTGAGAAGGAGATGCGCGACCCAGATTCAGATCTGGGCGGTACGATGCGTCTTGGTGGACAGAGCTGTGTTCTGACTGAGGGCAGTCGTGTTGCCTCGCTCTATGGTGAGAGCAGTATCATTGAGCGCCATCGTCACCGTTATGAGTTTAATAATGGCTATCGCCAACGACTGATTGATGCAGGGCTGAAATTTACCGGTCTCTCTGAGAACGGTGAGCTGGTTGAGGTGGTTGAGATTGAAGATCACCCGTGGTTTATCGCCTGTCAGTTCCACCCAGAGTTTACTTCGACACCTCGTGATGGACACCCACTCTTTAGTGGTTTTGTAATGGCCGCACGTCATCATAAAGAGGATTAAGGGTGGAACTGTGCGGATTTGATGTCGGTATCGAACAGCCCCTGTTTTTGATCGCGGGTCCCTGTGTAATCGAGTCGGAAACATTGGTGATAGAGACCGCAACCGAGCTAAAGCAGATCTGTGATCGACTCGATATCCCGTTTATCTTTAAGTCATCATTTGATAAAGCCAACCGCACTTCTACCGACAGTTTTCGTGGTCCCGGTATCGAAGAGGGGTTACGTATCCTTGAAAAGGTGAAGAGTGAACTCAATCTACCTATTCTGACCGATGTCCATGAGGATACGCCGCTTGACGAGGTCGCCTCGGTGGTCGATGTATTACAGACCCCCGCCTTTCTCTGTCGCCAGACCAACTTTATTCAGGCCGTTGCCAGTCAGGGTAAACCGGTTAATATCAAGAAGGGGCAGTTCCTTGCACCGAACGATATGGAGCATGTGGTTGCCAAGGCTCGTGAGATGGATAATGAACAGATCATGGTCTGCGAGCGCGGTGTCTCGTTTGGCTATAACACGCTGGTCTCTGATATGCGTAGTCTGGGGATTATGCGCGAGACCGGTGCCCCAGTTGTTTTTGATGCAACTCATTCGGTACAGCAACCGGGGGGTCTTGGCGGCAAGTCAGGTGGTCAACGTGAGTTTGTACCTTTGCTGGCACGTGCGGCAGTTGCCAGTGGTGTCTCAGGCCTATTTTTGGAGACTCATCCCGATCCTGATCAGGGATTGAGTGATGGACCCAACATGTTGCCGCTAAATCAGATGGAAGATCTTTTGATGATGCTGATGACTATTGATGAGACGGTTAAACAACGTGGCTTTTCAGATGGCTATTAGTCATCTGAAAAGCTGAATCCTAAAGAATTTTTCAAATTTAAATATATTGTGGGAATACCCAAATGAGCGAAAAACTTAAAACACAGATTGTTAACATTCGTGGACGTGAGATTATCGATTCGCGTGGAAATCCAACTGTTGAGGCAGACGTCATGCTTGTTTGCGGTGCGGTAGGACGTGCAGCGGTCCCCTCGGGGGCTTCGACCGGCTCACGTGAGGCGATTGAGTTGCGTGACGGTGACAAATCACGTTTTGGTGGCAAGGGAGTAACTAAGGCCATCGCTAACATTAATGGTCCAATCGCCCAAAAAGTGATCGGAATGGATGCTCATGAACAGGTGGAGCTCGATCAGGCGATGATCGACCTTGATGGTACTGAGAATAAATCAAACCTCGGAGCCAATGCGATTCTGGCCGTCTCCCTTGCCGCA
>JAOTST010000053.1 GCA_029864785.1 Chromatiales bacterium
TGGGCGAGAAAGCCCCATTCGAACGCCTGAGCGCGTACCTTTAGCCTCCTGATTATTTAGTTCTTGAAGACGTTCAATCCGCGCACCATAACTCTGATTGAGAAACTCAATTGCAGCCTCACTTAACTTAACTCGATAGGTGGTCACCAATGTGGCGGCAAGCCGTTCAGCCGGTAGTGCCAAGTCATCTTCAACCTCTTGAACGGCGGCAGTCGCCCAAGCCGCCTTAGTACGGGCACTGAGGCTGACCTCTAACCCCATAAGATTGGCCGCTGGACTTGCATCAATGGCTCGCTGCACATCGGGCCGTGTAATATCGACAAACGGCTGTAACGCAGATGCGATTTCCATTGCCAGCTCCTTGGCAAGTTTAGTCGTTAATGGCCGGTGACGCTCACCATGCCGATAGAGCAGACGTTCATCACGACTAACAATCTCATACTCTCGAAAGAGCAGCGCTATCTTCCCCGATAATTCGAGACACTCCTCATCGTTTAGTTCAATGTGTTTCTCAACCACCTGCAATCCGCGGCGTCTTCGCCCAGGGGCATCCATCTCCAACGCTTCATGACCTTCTAGCGTCCGCCCCCATTTTTCCACTGTTCGTAAAAATAGCGCATGACGCTGAGTGGCATGACGAGCAGCTCGACGCATGGCTCCAATTAATTTTAATGCGGTGCGCAAGGTTCGCAGCCCTCTACGTAATGATTTACGTTCAGTCGAAGTTAAAGCCGGGAGACGTTCAACCAAACTATTAATCATATCGTTGAGATCATTAATTCCTCTTCTGGCCTGACGAAATAGTGTTGACGCTTTCAAGCCTCGTACACCCTCCCCTTCCATATCATCACTTTCACCTAGGAGTGCAACCAACGCCTTAAGTCGGCTAAGCACCGTAGAGTTCGCAATTCGATAGAGGTTACGGCGTCGCTCCAAAAGTGCCGTTGCGTGTACCAGTTCCCAGCGCCCTCGATAGGTGAAAATAAGCATTGGAATACTTCGATTATTGATAAGCTCACAGGCAAGGACCAACACCTCTTCCGCATCGAGAAGAGTCATCAACTGATCATCTTCTTGTTCCATCGCCGAGAGTGTTCGTTCAAGAAAATTGCTATCACGCGGAATCCCCTCATTGAACGTGGGCGCCCGTCCATTAAGTCGGTCACGGAGTAGGCTTGCAACCTTTGGTGCTGACTCTTCAAGTGCTGCAATTACCGGTTGCGACTGCTCTGCATATTTCTCAACCAGCTCATCCATACGGCTATAGAGTCCTGCAATACGATAGACATCTATTTTGGCTGCGGCCTTCGCAAGCTCACTCCCCGCTCCCATCTCCTCAATAATGGGCTCTAGTGCCATTGAATCTATATCTACCCGTTGCAGAAGTAGACCAGCCGCCTCAAGTTGCCGGACTTCTGGCTCCAATGAAGTCAGGTAGAGATTGCGCACTGAGGCGATTAAATCGGGGAGTAAGTCAGATACTTTTAAAAGATTTTTCTGTGCCTTTTTACGCCGGGCACCGTAGGTAGCCCGCGCAAAAATTCCTGCGGCAAGACCGATAAGGCCTGTGAGTATCGTATAGGCGAAGAAGAACTTAAGATTATCAAGTGGTGCGAACTTACCGAAGCCTAAATAGAAACTAAGGGAAGCGGCGATAAACGTTGCTGGGCCAGCAGTCCAAGCGAGCTTTAGGAGTGTGACCTGCCATGGCTCCGCCCGGGCGGCTCCCGTAATACGATCAAGCCACTCTTGGCCTTCACGCTCTAAAGAGACAGCTGAAGACTGCTCCTGATTCGATCTACTGCGATCGATAAAGGGAATATGCATGACTCACTCTGGTCACTATCGTTGGCGTATTAAAATGGATTACCGGTTAACAAAATTGTTATTGCTACGTAACGCACATGATTATCTGTTCAGCTGCCGAGAGGATAGTACGAATGGAATACGTTGGCAAAGGTAATTTAATAACTTTCATCCATTGGCAACTAACGATCAGACATGCACGTCATCAATACGCTGGAAATCCGTTTTTGAAGCGTCCGCGCATACCGCTTTAATCAATGCTCTCCCTGCTATTTAATTTTAGGTTTTGAATCGGTCAATATCAGTATCGGTTCCGAGAATGGTGCCAGCCTTTCAACAATATCAAGCACCTCCAGACTAGGTGATCCCCGAAAAAATTTCGTCATCGGTCTATCCATCCACAATCGGTCGGAGTAGATATAGATATTGTAGGGACGATCACCATAGCCGTCCCCATCCTGATCAAACCCTTCATATCTATCCCAATAATTTCCATGCCAATCGTTATCAAAAGCGCTCGACGAGCCGCTCACTACAACGTCCGTCATATTATTCTCAAATCGATTTCCATTAATTCGGTGGCCACCCTTCTCTCCATAGAAATACATAGCTACATCATTATATGAAAACTGGTTATCTTGAAGATTAAAAATATGCTCCGGATGTATCGGTGCATTCGCAACAAATCCGATAGCACAATTTTGAATTTTATTATTAATAATAACTGCTTTTGAGCTGCCCTTTATTGAAATTGCCGAGCCGGTTATATCACGCAAATGTGCAATTTTGTTGTGTCGTATCTCAACGCCATGGGAGTAGATCAGCGCAATCCCTTTGATATTTTTTTCAATAAGATTATCTTCAATTTTATTGTCTGACGAGAAGACTAGCTCCATTCCCATCCGACTATTTTTTATGGTGTTACCGATAATTCTATTATCTGATGAATTGCTAAATAACAGGTCGCGCACAGCAACAAATTCATTACCCTCAATCAGATTCCCTTCGCTATACCACATGCGTAATCCATCCCCTCTCAGGCTAGACTCCTGCTCATCTATTGAGGTGATCCGGTTATTACGAATAATAGTGTCGTTGGCCTGTTTGATATGGACTCCAAACAGGGTGTTACTGATGGTGTTATCCTCAATAAGAACATTGTCCGCCGCCACCAGAATTCCGGCATCCACTTTGTCGTGCGATTGACCGGAATTAATCAGGTTCAACCCCCGTACAACAACCCCTTCAGCAAGCACGCTCAATACCGTACCGTCGCCATTACCATCAATGGTGACGTGCCCGCCACCCTCTATCGTAATCCGCTTGTTAATCATCACCGGTCCCGCATAATTTCCCGCAATCGGCCGTAATGTACCCCCCTCTGGTGTGATCTCAACAAACAGTTGAAATGGCGGCAAACCGTAGGCCGTACGACTAAAGAGCAGCACAGTTAGGACGACAAGGAGCAAACACTTTTTAATGCGGAGAGGTGTGCGCAAAAATTTCACCATCAATGTTCAATATCCGACAAATTAACCTTATTTTGAATAATCTTAACAATAATTGTGCTCGATAACAGTTGAGATCTTCTCCGTTATGTAGGAATATCCACAAAATTATAAATAATAATAACAATTAGATAGCTCCCTTAATTAAAGTGATACAAGAGAAATATAGAACAACATAAAATTTTTTACTTAACCCTTAGATGGCACGTTAACAATAACTAATAGAATGCGGAATCGTACACTCAAGACCAGCACCTGGGCCTGGGGCCTTTTACTCCTCTGGACGTTAATCATTATTAGCTCCAATTTATGGAATGATTATCAGGTTAAATCCCTTTTACTGGATCAGGCACGTGCAGAGTTACGGGCAAATTTCTTTAAGGATCAAACTTTTCGAATGTGGTCGACAAAACATGGGGGGGTCTATGTTCCCGTTACCGAAACACAAAAACCTGACCCCTATGTCGAGTTCATTCCTGAGCGTGATGTGGTAACACCTTCGGGAAAAATTCTTACCTTAATCAATCCTGCTCTAATGGTTCGCCAATTTAATGAGCTCGCTAAAGAGAAATTTGGCTCAGAGGGGCATCTTAGTAGCCTAACGCCCATTAATCCTTCCAACTCAGCCGATGCATGGGAAGCACAGGCCTATCCTCTGTTTAAAAAGGGGATAAAAGAGATTACCGCAATTAGTCCCATCAATGAGCAACCCTATCTACGCCTGATTCGACCCATGTATATGGATACTCCCTGCCTTAAGTGCCATGCCATACAGGGTTACAAAAAGGGCGATCTTGGTGGCAGTGTCAGTGTTTCGGTACCGTTATTACCTATTGAAAAAATAATGAGTCATGAGCGCTTTAGCCTGCTTATTGGTCACCTCTTATTATGGATGTTAGGTGTTGGAGGAATTTTTGTTGGTCATCGCCAACTCTCACGTCGCATCAATGAGCAAGAAGATGTCTTCCATAAGTTGGAAGAAAATCGTGGGCGAACTCGCTCTATCGTATCTAGTTCACTGGATGCCATCATCACGATAGATCGTCATGGTTACGTGACCGGATGGAATGAGCAGGCAACCACCATCTTTGGTTGGCATGAAGATGAAATTATCGGCCAATTACTCTCTAAAACAATTATTCCAGAACGCTATCAGCATGCACATGATCATGGTGTTGCAAGGGCTACAAACAATACCGATATCAATCCGCTGAATCGACGTATGGAGGTGGTCGGCCAAAACAAGGCTAAAGAAGAGTTGCATCTAGAACTCTCAATTGTCCAAATCAGTATCGAAGATGAGATCGCATTTAGCGCATTTATTCGCGATATCTCTGAGCAAAAATTGACACAGGAAAAAATAAAACAGGATTATATATCTCAACAACTAATTGCATCCGTATTAGAGATATCATTAAAGCCCATCTCATTTGAGCAGCGACTGGATCAAATTTTACAACAAATTCTTGCTGTTCCCTGGCTAGCACTCCAATCTAGAGGTTCTGTATTTATCGTTGGAGATGATAAAGAGAGCCTTGATATGGTTACCCAATATGGTATGTCTGAAGAGGCTGTTCTCTCCTGTGAATCCATCAAATTTGGCGACTGTCTCTGTGGACAAGTCGCACATTCAAAAGAGGTTATATTTAAGGACTGTATCGATCATGACCACCACAAAAAATTTACATCGATGGAGGAGCATGGCCACTACTGCCTGCCTATTTTAAGTGGCGATGACTTAATTGGCGTACTAAACCTCTATCTTAACTATGGCCACCAACGTAGTGCGGAGGAGATCGCACTATTATCCTCCGTCAGCCATACTATTGGCAGCATGATTCAGCGTAATAAGGCCGAAGAGAGTCTATTACATAACGCATTTCATGATCCTCTAACAGGACTGCCCAATCGCAATCTATTTATGGAGCAGTTAAAGCACAATATATCTCGCCTATCACGTAATCCTAAAAGCCTGTTTGCAGTCCTCTTTCTCGATTTAGATCGATTTAAATTTATCAATGATAGTTTAGGTCATAGTGTTGGTGATCAGTTATTGATTGATGTTTCCAAACGCCTAAAAAAGTGCAGTCGTCCAGAGGATACTGTCGCCCGTCTTGGCGGAGATGAGTTTACTATTTTGCTGGAAGATGTCAGTTCAGAATTGGAGGTATCACAAATCGCCAATCGAATTCATAAAATTCTGCGAAAACCATTTGAACTAGATGAACGAGAGGTGTTTTCTTCCTGCAGTATCGGTGTTGCATTTGGCAACTTAAACTACTCGATACCCGAAGAAATTATCAGAGATGCCGATACGGCCATGTATCGAGCCAAAACAATGAGTGGTGCGCAAACGGTCTATTTTGATGAACAGATGCATACCGAATCTCTCCGGCGCCTAACCATTGATACAAATCTTCGCAGAGCCTTTGAGAACCATGAGCTGCGTGTCTATTACCAGCCTATTGTCTCTGCTGACTCAGCCAAAATTCTTGGATTCGAGGCGCTGGCTCGCTGGCCCCTTAATGATGGTTCGATGATTTCACCTGTCGAATTTATTCCCATCGCCGAAGAGACGGGGCTCATCAATGAACTTGGGCTGTGGATTCTGTATGAGGCCTGTCGTCAGCTACTTGAGTGGAAGAAAAATTTCCCACAATATAAGCATCTTTATGTGAGTGTAAACGTCTCTGGAAAACAGCTATTACAAGATGATCTCTTTGATACTGTTGAGACCATATTAAACGGACTGGAATTTAATTCTGAAGATATTCGCCTTGAAATTACCGAGAGTAATTTAATGGCTAATACATCAGATAACAGTGCGCTGCTCAATAGATTTAAGGAGCGTGGATATCGATTCTATATTGATGACTTTGGCACCGGATATTCATCATTAAATTACCTTCATAGCTTCCCCTTCGACTCGCTAAAAATTGACCGCTCATTTGTCAATAATCTGGAACACGGCAACGAGCACGTCAATATGATTGAAACCATCATTGCCATTGCTCACAACTTCAATATGGATGTCATTGCCGAAGGCATTGAAACGGAACATCAACATCAACAATTACGTAATTTAGGTTGCGAGCGACTGCAAGGATTTCTCTTTTCAAAGCCGCTACCGGCTAATGAAGCGCTCGATCTTCTCAATAAAAATACCCCTTCGTCCCCTTGATGATTATTTGCTATTTTTCATAATCGTCTTATCCTTAAAATAGGTGGTTAGTATTAAATTTATAACCGCCAGTTTTACTCTGGATAGTCATATTATTGACCTAAAAATAGTTATATCCACTGTATCCCCTCTTATCTTCTAGGAGTAGATTAATAGTGTTTGAAATACGCTTTTCCGACTGGCTTAAATCTCGCATGGGTTGGGCTCTTCCCGTGCTTTTTTTTGGCATCATAACTGCAATATCAGCTGCCTATAACGTTTTACAGAGCGAGCAGCATGCCCTTGAAATGGCCAGCGTCCGTGGTCGCCATATGTTTAAGATGATTCAACTCACCCGGCGATGGAATGCACTACACGGCGGTGTTTATGCGCCCGTATCTGAGCATACCCAACCGAACCCCTATCTCAATGATCCAAAACGTGATATCACCAGTACCGAGGGGTTAAAGCTGACCAAAGTTAATCCAGCCTATATGACTCGACAGATCTCTGAGTTATCCGTCAAAGAGGGGTTAGTTTTTCATATCACAAGCCTCAATCCCATCCGTCCCGCAAATGCCGCTGACTCATGGGAAAGTGATGCGCTACGCCAATTTGAAAAGGGTCGCATGGAGGCCACCGAACTAATAACCAACAGCTCTGGTTCCGTATTTAGATATATGGCTCCTCTCCTGGTAGAGAAGGCGTGTATGCGCTGTCATGCACAACAGGGTTACCATATTGGCGATATTCGCGGGGGAATTAGTGTCAATATCAACTCTGATGAGATTATTGCCTATGTCTCTAAACAAAGTCAGATTCTACTCATAACCCATCTCACCTTTTTTATCTTTGTATCGGCACTCAGTACCTTCTCTTTTAGACGTAATCGCCAATATATTACAGACCTTAATGGCCTCACCAATCAACTTGAATCACGAAATGCTCAACTTCAAGATTCTCAAGACCACCTTGAAGAGCTGGTTGAGGAGCGCACTCACGAGCTTAGCGAAGCCAATGAACGACTAGTCACTTCTGACATGCAATTAATCCAGCTAAACAATTCCCTTGAGGAGCGTGTAGTTCGACGCACCCTTGAATTAAATGCAGCCAAGGAGGCGTCTGAGTCAGCCAACATTGCCAAATCAGAATTTCTAGGAAATATATCTCACGAACTGAGAACCCCGTTACACGCTATCCTCAATTTTTCCAGTTTTGGTATCAAGAAGATCGGCTCTGTTTCTGAAGAAAAAATCAGATCCTATTTTGATAATATCGACATCAGTACCCGACGTCTGATTGCCCTCGTAAATGAACTGCTGGATGTCACCCAATTTGACACGGGACAAGGTGAACTCAATTATCAGCAGGGGGATCTGAGATCTGTTATAAACGATGCCTCAAAAGCCAAGGAAGATGAGTTAAAGGAGCGGGGGATCACGCTAGAGATAAAAGATACCAATATTGACACCACAGCAATATTTGATCGTAAAAAAATTTTTCAGATCGTTACCAACCTACTCTCTAACGCCATTACATATTCATCCGATAACCAACAGATAAAAATCCTATTTGACAGCGCAGAAATCACCACCGATAGTTCTGCGGGGCCTGCTCCCGCCATATTATTTAAAGTCATCGACAGGGGCGTGGGCATCCCTGATGATGAGTTAGAGAGCATATTCGATAAATTTGTACAGTCGAGTAAAACTCGTTCAGGTGCCGGAGGTACTGGACTAGGTCTATCAATCAGCCGACAGATTATCGAAAAACATGGCGGCACCATTAGCGCTCAGAATAACCCTAATGGGGGCTCTCAGTTTACCGTAGTTATTCCGCGTCGTTCCGCTGATTAACCCGTTAAAACTGAGCGGCCTCTAGCGAAAGATAGACCCCATAGGCATTACGCCGATGAGCG
>JAOTST010000337.1 GCA_029864785.1 Chromatiales bacterium
ATCGCCCGTGAATTGCATGATGAACTGGGCCAATCTTTAACCGCATTGAAAATTGATATAAGCTGGTTGAAAATGAAGGTTCCTAGTATAGATACCGCTATCTATGAAAAATTAAAATCAGTCGATGATCTCTTGGACTCTACTGTTGATTCACTGCGACATATTTATGAAGATCTGCGCCCAGGTATGTTGGATGATTTGGGTCTGGTCTCGGCAGCAGAGTACCAGATCACCAAATTTATTGAACAGAGTGGAATAAGCTGTGAGTTCAGTGTGAATCAAACAGAGATTGAAGTGCCTAAAAAAGTGGCTATTAATTTATTCAGAATTTTACAGGAGTCGTTGACCAATATAATTCGTCATGCATCGGCTGGAAATGTAAAAGTTATTCTTCATGATTTAAAAAATGAGATATTATTGATTATTGAGGATGATGGTCGTGGGATAAAAATGTTGTCAAATTGCGAGGATTCAAGAAAGAGGTACGGTATTCTAGGAATGCAAGAGCGAGTACATGTGTTGGGTGGAAAAATTGACTTTATTAGCGAACAGGGGGAGGGAACTCGCATTGAGATCTCTGTACCCATCAACTCTGAGGTTGCCGCCTAATGGTTAAAATTCTAATTGTTGATGATCATGATATTGTTCGTGATGGACTTAAAATGCTTATCGCCGAACATGATGATTTGGAGGTGGCTGGTGAGGCTGATAACGGACTCTCCGCACTCTCGATGGTTCGGGAGACAGATTGGGATATTATTTTGATGGATCTCTCTATGCCGGGAAAGAGCGGTATAGATTTGGTTAAACAGATAAAAGCAGAAAAGAGCGACATCCCTCTGCTCATTCTTAGCATGCATAAAGAGGAGCAATATGCAGTGCGTGCTATCCAAGCGGGTGCGTCAGGGTATCTTTGTAAAAGTGACGCTTCTACAAGTTTGATTAAGGCCATCCGTAAGGTAACTTCCGGCGGCCTGTTTATTACGCCGGCCGTGGCAGAACAGATGGCAATGGGCATTATGCCTGCACAGACAACACTTCCACATACCCTTCTGTCAAATAGAGAGTTTCAGGTTTTCCAGCAAATTGTTGAAGGATCTAATCTGACCAAGATCGCTGAAAACCTAAATTTGAGTGTTAAAACAATCAGTACGCATAAAACACGCATCATGCAAAAAATGGAACTTAACAATGTGACGGATATGATTCGTTATGCGATAAAACATGAAATGCTTGATGATATTCCAGACGGTGTTAACTAAGTCGTCGCAATAGCATATCTAAATGGGTAGTTAAACTGCCTTTTTACTAGGAACATTCCTACCCATATCCCCGCTTTTCTTATAAGAAAATTCAGCGTTTGCTGATGTTTTTTCTACCCTCTTTTCCTCATAGTAGCAACCAGTCATCAGCGGATAGGGATTGGTCATGAATATAGTTGTTGTAGAGGACTCGCTTTCAATTAGAGCACACTTACGTTCCTTAATTAGTGAAGTTGCTTCTGCTGACGTGGTTGCTGAGGCTGAGTGTGAACTCGAAGCGATTAACCAAATTATTGAACATAATCCTGATGTCGTCGTGTTAGATATCAACCTGAAAAATGGAACCGGTATTGAGGTTCTACGCTATATCAGGGAAAAGAGTTATGGCGGAAAGGTGATTGTTATGACGAATTATGCCTTTCCTCAATATGAGAAAAAATGCATGGAGTTGGGCGCGGACTATTTTTTAGACAAGTGTAAGGATATCTATCAATTGAGTGGGTTGTTAGGTGATATAGCAAAGCATTCGGATGAAATGGAGCGACAAAATGTTAAGCATGGATGAGCGTAGTGACCATCTTGGAAATTTAGACTCTGACGAACTTAATAGTCAGTACCATCATGTCAGGCACTCATTGCAATCGATCGGTGGTAGAACAATTCCGATATGGACTGGGCAAATAGGTGAGTGTATCGAGCTTTCGACGCAAGAGATGAGCCGGTTAACTGAACAGTTTTCAGGAATTGTTGATAATTTGAATTCCATTTCAACGTTAAATGTCAATGAACTGGAAAGGGCCTCAAACGAGATATCACAAGGTATTGGTCGGATACTCGTTTCGCTTCAATTTCAAGATCGTGTATCACAAATTCTCGGCCATGTTCAACATAATATGGGTCTTCTTTCTGAAGAGATCGAAGATCAAAAAAATCTTGATATGGATAAATTTATTAAGAATATGGTGACGGGTTATACCACTACAAATGAGCGTGAAACACACCACGCATTAACTGGAACTGATTTGTCCGATGCGCCAAAAGCATCTGATGATAGTGAAGTTGTATTTTTTTAGGAGAGATTAAAAATGTCAAAAACTATATTAATTGTTGATGATTCAACTTCTGTTCGTAGTGTCGTAGGGATTGCACTAAGAGGTGCAGGTTACGATGTTATTGAAGGCTGTGACGGTAAAGATGCCCTATCAAAACTGACGGGGCAAAAGGTTCATCTGATTGTGAGTGACGTCAATATGCCGAATATGGATGGCATCACCCTCGTTAAAGAGGTGAAAAAACTCCCTGCCTATAAATTTACCCCCATCTGCATGCTGACCACGGAGGCCGGAGCCTCGAAGATGGAGGAGGGCAAGGCCGCAGGTGCCAAAGCGTGG
>JAOTST010000054.1 GCA_029864785.1 Chromatiales bacterium
CACTCGAAACATCGATCAAGACGACACGTTGCAAAACACCTACTTGCGGTGCAGCAATACCGACGCCGCCGGGACCGGAACGCATGGTCTCTTCCAGATCGGCAATGAGTGCTCTTAAGCCATCATCAAACTCGGTAATCGGTTCGGCAATCTGCTTAAGCAATTCATCTGGATACCGAATAATATCGAGAATCGCCATTAGCCAATCATCGTCTCGATGTCATTAATTTTAACCTCAATCCCCTGTCGGGTAATGGGCTCAATAGCACTCAGTAATTTTTCGATCGGCTCATCCGAATGCCCTTCAATCTGCATAATGTAGATCGGCTGTTCTTCACTACCGGCCACCACAGTCTGCATATCGACAATATTCAGTCCCGCCTCGGCCAGTAGTCCGGTCACCTCTGCAACAATTCCCGCCTTATCGGCACCGTAGACACTGATCTCAATATTGGGCTGGGGGTGTTGATGTAGCTCGCCATCAATAAGATCAATATGAACCAGTAACCCCAACGCATCGGCAACTGGTTTGATCAGGCTATCAAGGGTACTCACATCGGCATCGCTACGAACCATCAGCATCACGCCGAAGTTACCACCGAGGCGCATCATGGATGCTTCACCAAGGTTACATCCCCCATCAAACAGAGCTTGGGTTACACGAGAGACAATTCCTTTCTGATCTCGACCAACCAGCGTCACCATATACCAGTTATTCATATTAATGCCCTGTGATTTAGTGAAGATTTGAGTGTGCGATATAGATCACCACAATACCCGCAACGATGAGGAAAATTTGAGTTGCAGTGGCCGAGAGTCGCGTCTCTTTGTGTAGACCTGGAATCAGATCGGCTACCGCAATATAGATAAAGCTTGATGCAGCCACCGCCAACACATAGGGAAGAATTGAAAGCACATCAGAGAGTGCATAGTAGGCCAATACACCACCCACAACGGTGGTCAAACTCGCCAAAACATTAAATAGCAGCGCCTTGGAGCGGCTAAAACCGCTGTGCAGTAGAACGGCAAAATCACCAATCTCTTGAGGAATCTCATGGGCGGCGACCGCAACCGCCGTGATAACACCCAGATGTTCATCGGTTAAAAATGCAGCGGCGATCAATACGCCATCAACAAAATTGTGCAGACCGTCACCAATCAGCACCATCGTTCCCGTATGCCCTCCCTCGTAATCGGTATGCGTATCGCAGTGACTTGAGTGACAGTGTCGCCAAATAACCAGCTTCTCCATAAAGAAGAAGACCAACAACCCCGCAAGCACGGCCATAAAGACCTTGTGAGGATCGACAGTGGCCTCGGTTAATGCGTGGGGAAGTAGGGCTAGAAATGCCGTGCCCAGCAGTGCACCGGTCGCAAAACTGACCATATGAGGCATTGATACCTTGCGCCAGTGCGAAGGAATAACAAGAAAGAACGAGGCGAGCAATACGCTCAAAACACCACCCAACAACGTGAAGAGGATGATAGAGGTTAACAGTGACATGGTTTTCCTTATTTAGTATTTGGAGGCTGTGTTTACCAAGTGCGCATCATAGCTTAAATAGCGCTCTATTCCATCCAGATTAGTGACCCCATTCGCCCCGTCACACCATCACGGCGATAGGAGAAAAAGCGTTCTGAATCGGAATAGGTACAGAGTCCACCACCATAGATTGCACGAACCCCTAAACGGTTAAGACGAATCCGTGCCAGTTGGTAGATATCGGCCAGCCAATGTTCTGTGTTAGCCGATGGTTTAAATGCATTGAGCGCACGCTTATCCTCATCTACAAACTGTTGGCGTACCTCACTACCCACTTCAAATTGATTGGGGCCAATCGCAGCACCGAGCCAGACCATCAACTCATTGGGGGATGCATCGAGGGCGTTAATCGTCGACTCGATCACACCCGCAAGCAGCCCTCGCCATCCGGCATGAATTGCGGCAATTTCCGTACCCTTACGATTACACACCAATAGAGGCAGGCAGTCGGCGGTCATCACCGCACACACATCCCCTACGCGATGGCTAAAGCAGGCATCTCCCTCACATTCACTACTGGTTGAATTCAATGCTGTGGCACTGTGAATCTGGTGAAGCCATTTGGGTTGAGTCGGCAGATGTAGCTGCTCTGTAATCATCTGCCGGTTGGCATCAACGGCAGTAGAGACATCGCCAACATGCCCTCCCAGATTGAGCGAATCGTAAGGTCTGCGACTTACACCGCCGAGACGGGTTGTCATCACTGACCGAATGTTGGCAGGGGCTGGCCACTCTGGCGTAATGAATGAAGTATTCATTACGCTAACTCCTTAATCTTTTTGGGCATCTTGCTCAAGTGCTTTCAACAGCTGCTGAAAATCTTCAGGGAGTTCCGATTGCCACAGCATATCTTCACCCGTTACCGGATGAACCAAGCCCAACTGCACGGCATGAAGTGCCTGGTGGCGATAGTCGCGCAAGGTCTCAATAAATTGTTCGCTTGCGCCCTTAGGTAGTTTTAAACGCCCCCCATAAACTGAATCGCCCACCAAAGAGTGGCGCAGATGAGCCATATGGACGCGAATTTGATGGGTTCGTCCCGTCTCCAACTGAACCCTAATGTGGGTGTATGACCGATAACGTTGGATGACCCGGTAATGGGTTATTGCAGATTTTCCGTTGCCTCGTCCATTACGAACCACTGCCATCCGTTTTCTATCGACCGGATGACGTCCAATCGGTTCATCAACCGTACCGCCACCGGTCAACACACCCATCACCACCGCCTCATATTCACGCTTAACGGTGCGTTCTTGAAGTTGCTCAACCAGATCAGTCTGCGCCTTTAAGGTTTTTGCAACAACCATTAGCCCGCTAGTCCCTTTGTCGAGCCGATGGACAATTCCCGCTCTAGGGATCTCGATCAATTTTGGTTCGAGGTTAAGTAAGCCATTCAACAGGGTGCCATCAGGATTGCCTGCCGCAGGATGAACCACCAACCCCACCGGCTTATTGATCACCAGTAGATCATCATCTTCATAGACGACCTCCAGCTCAATCGGTTCAGCTTTCCATGTTCCCTCAGCCTCCATTTGAGCCGTTAAAATAATCTCTTCTCCGCCGACCAGCTTCACCCGTGCTTTAGCTTGCGGAGAGCCATTAACTGTGACCTGCCCATCTTTAATCCAGCGTTGAAGGCGAGATCGTGAAAAATCGGGAAAGAGTGCCGCAAGGATCTGGTCCATACGCTGTCCCGAATGTTCAGGAGGGACGATTTTGGTAAATTGTTCAGTAGTCATTGTTTAGTAATCATTATCATCAATTGATATGTGCGTTATAATTCTGAGATGCATACACACATTAAACATCTGACAATCATTTTACTCTCTCTGCTCATCGCAAGCACTATCGGCTGCTCCTCAATGCAAGAAGATGAGACCGCTGACTGGAGCGCTCGAAAATTCTATCAAGAGGCGAAAAAATCGATTAAAGATGGCGATTATGAGGGTGCCATCGACTATTTCTCAAAACTTGAAGCACGTTTCCCTTACGGACACTATGCCCAACAAGCTCAACTTGAGACCGCCTACGCCCACTATAAAGCGGAGGAGCCTGATGCCGCCATTGCTGCTGCGGATCGTTTTATCAAGTTGCATCCACAGCACAAGAGTGTTGATTACGCCTACTACCTCAGAGGATTAGCATCCTACAACCTAATCCCTGATACCCTTGAGCGTTGGACAGGCCAAGATCGATCGGAGCGAGATCCGCAACGCGCTCGTGAAAGTTTCAACTACTTCAGAACACTCCTTATTCGCTTTCCTGAAACCAAATATAGAAAAGATGCCATTAGGCGCATGCAGGAGATACGTACCAGTCTAGCCAAACATGAGGTCTATGTGGCCGACTATTATCTACGCCGAGGCACCTATCTGGCCGCAGCCAATCGTGCAAAATATGTGGTTGAGAATTACTCCAAAGCGCCCGCAGTGATCGATGCGCTGGAGATTATGATTAAGGCCTATCGCCAACTTAAATTAACAGATCTGGCCGATGATGCTGAACGCGTACTTCAGCTCAATCGAGCAAAGTTTTTAAATACCACTAAGTAGCCACAATTTAACGGGCGTTAAATCGCCTCTTGATCCATCTCACCCGTACGGATACGGATCACCTTCTCGACATCCGTCACAAAGATTTTTCCATCACCTATTTTCCCGGTTCTGGCAGCACTGATGATGACATCAATGCATTCGTCGACCTTATCAGCGCCAACAACAATCTCGACCTTTACCTTGGGTAAAAAATCGACCACATACTCGGCACCACGATAGAGTTCCGTATGTCCTTTCTGACGACCGAATCCCTTTACCTCGGTAGAGGTCATCCCCGTTATGCCAATATCATTAAGTGCTTCACGCACATCATCGAGCTTGAAAGGTTTTAGAATCGCTTCAATTTTTTTCATGGTTCACCCGTTTTGTTGTCTATTTCTAAGAGATTAAGTTTATTTGTACTGAAACTCAAGGAAGATACTATTTAGTGTAGTCGATGACCAAAAGCAGAGGTAATCGGATAACGGCGCTCCTTACCAAAAGCCTTTGAAGTAATCTTAACACCCGGTGCCGATTGCCGTCGTTTGTACTCATTAATATCAACCAGATGTGCAATCCGTTTCACTGTTGCGGCATCAAAACCGTTAGCAATCACCGACTCGACCGAGTGTTCATCCTCAATCAGTTGCTCAAGAATCTGATCAAGCACCGCATATTCGGGGAGTGAGTCACTATCTTTCTGATCAGGCGCTAGCTCTGCCGATGGTGCGCGTTCGATCACTCGCTGCGGGATGACCTGAGAGATAGTATTACGATAACGAGCCAACTCATAGACCAGCATCTTGGGGATGTCCTTCAGCGCGGCAAAACCTCCAGCCATATCACCATAAAGGGTGGCATAACCTACCGCCATCTCACTCTTGTTACCGGTGGTCAGCACCATTTTGCGTTTTTTATTGGAGATCGCCATCAAGATAATCCCGCGACAACGCGCCTGAATATTCTCTTCGGTCGCATCGGGCTCAAGGCCTGCAAATTCTTCACTGAGCAGGTCGAGAAAGCTGTTAAATACCGATTCGATAGAAATCACCCTGAAGAAGACCCCCTCATTTTCGGCTTGAAGTTGAGCATCTTCAATACTCATATCGGCGGTATAGCGTGAGGGCATACTGACCCCTTCAACATTCTCACTACCCAACGCATCAACTGCAAGCGCTAGTGTCAGCGCCGAATCAATACCGCCGGAGAGGCCAATGACCACTCCATTAAAACCGTTGTTAACGACATAGTCTCTCACCCCCATCACCAAGGCATCATAGACCAGAGCAGTGTCCAAGCGGCTCTCACTAATAAAACCGTTATGAGGAACCAACTTGTTGCCATGACGTTCGAGTAGAACAGGAATCAGATCTTCTTCAAAGTGCGGAGCCAACTGGGTCAACTCACCCGCCGCATTGACCACAAATGATCCGCCATCAAAGACCAGCTCATCCTGACCACCCACCAGATTGGTGTAGAGAATCGGTATACCACTCTCCAAGGCTCGGGTTGATACCACCTGCTGACGTGCCCGCTGTTTGTGATATTCAAATGGAGAGGCATTGAGGTTGAGTATCACTTCGGCTCCGGCCGCCTTGCTCTGGTTAACCGTCTCGGCTGACCAGACATCTTCACAGATGGTCAGACCAACCTGAATATCTTTGATGATAAAAATAACAGGCTCACTACCGGCAGTGAAGTAACGCTTCTCATCAAAGACGCTGTAGTTGGGGAGTTGCTGCTTGTGATAAAAACGTGTTGGCTTATCACCCTCAATGATCGCAGCACTATTATAGAGCGCACCACCCACTTGCCACGGCAGGCCAATAACCGCCGAGATCCCTCGAAGATCAGCCTCTCTAAACCGTAACTCAAGACGCTTCAGTGTCTGTTCCACTCGCTGATGGAGCTCTTCACGCAACAGCAGATCTTCTGGAGGATATCCCGTAAGTGTCAGCTCGGGAAAAAGAATGATATCAACATCAAACGACTCTGTTGCCTTAAGCGCACTATCGATAATCCGCTCGGCATTACCCTCGATATCTCCTACACGCAGGGCAATCTGAGCCATGACAATATTTATCATAGAGGCGATCTCAACATTCGAATGGGGCTGAATCTAGCGAATTATGATCTTAGCTACCTAAGACCTCGGCCATTTTGGCACCCATCTCAGCCGGTGAACGCACCACGTGCACTCCCGCCCCCTCAAGAGCAGCAAACTTCTCCTCAGCAGTACCTTTACCACCGGCAATAATCGCTCCGGCATGTCCCATACGCTTACCTGGAGGTGCCGTTACACCGGCGATATAAGCAACCACCGGCTTGCTCACATGCTTTTTGATAAATTCAGCAGCCTCTTCTTCAGCATTACCGCCGATCTCACCAACCATAATAATGCCATCGGTATCTCTATCATGCTCGAAAAGACAGAGGCTATCGATAAAGCTCATTCCCTGAATGGGATCGCCACCGATACCGACACAGGTACTTTGACCAAGCCCTGCCTGTGTGGTCTGGTGAACGGCTTCATAGGTCAGGGTTCCAGAACGAGAGACAATACCGATACTCCCTTTCTGATGGATTTGACCGGGCATAATCCCAATCTTGCACTCCCCTGGACTGATAATGCCGGGACAGTTGGGACCGATCAGTCGGCTCTCACTATGAGTCAGAACCTCTTTGACTCGTAGCATATCGAGAACAGGTAGACCCTCAGTAATACAGACGATCACTTCGATGCCCGCGTCCTCTGCCTCGAGTATTGCATCAGCGGCAAACGGTGCAGGGACATAGATCATCGTGGCATCGGCACCGGTTGCCTCAACCGCATCACGTACGGTGTTAAACACGGGGAGCCCCAGATGAGTCTGTCCACCCTTACCGGGGGTTACTCCACCAACCATATTGGTACCGTAGGCGATCGCCTGCTCAGAGTGGAAGGTACCCTGCTTGCCGGTAAATCCCTGACAAATTACCTTGGTGTCACGATCAATTAAAATAGTCATTATGCAGCTCCCACAGCAGCAACAACGATCGTTGCGGCCTCACTCAAATCATTAGATGCGGTGATATCAAGTCCACTGTCGGCGAGCATCTGACGCCCCAGATCAACGTTGGTTCCTTCAAGGCGAACCACGACCGGTACCTTGGCATCGACCTCCTTAACCGCAGCAATAATCCCTTCGGCAATCAGGTCACAACGAACGATGCCGCCAAAGATGTTGACCAAAATTGCCTTTACGTTGCCATCAGAGAGGATCAACTTAAACGCTTCGGCCACCTTCTCTGCCGTGGTACCACCACCGACATCGAGGAAGTTGGCGGGATTGCCTCCCTTGAGTTTAATCAGATCCATAGTCGCCATCGCCAGACCGGCTCCGTTGACCATACAGCCGATAGAGCCGTCGAGACGCACATAGTTGAGACCGTGCTGATCGGCCAGATGTTCACGCTCATCTTCCTGAGTGGGATCGCGCAGTTCAGCCATCTTGGGTTGGCGATAGAGTGCGCTGTCATCAAGATTCACCTTGGCATCAAGGGCGATCAGATGTCCGTCTCCCTTGACCACCAGTGGATTGATCTCCACCAGCGAGGCATCGCGACTCATAAACAGGTTGTAGATACCGTTGAGAATTGTTGTCAGCTCTCTAACCTGAGTCCCTTCGAGTCCCAGAGAAAAAGCGAGTTGACGGCACTGATAGGCCTGTAGACCCGCCACGGGCGATACTGAAATAGAGGTGATTTTTTCGGGTGTCTCAGCGGCCACTTTCTCGATATCCATACCACCTTCAGTCGAGGCCATAAAGACAACACGCTTGCTAGCCCGATCAATCACCACACTCAGATAGAGTTCACGGGCGATGTCACCCACCTCTTCAATCAGTAATTGGTGAATAGGCTGCCCCTCGGGGCCACTCTGATGAGTCACCAGTTGTGAACCAAACAGAGAACTAGCGACCTCTTTCAACTCAACCATAGAGTTGACCAGCTTGACGCCCCCCGCCTTGCCTCGTCCACCGGCATGAACCTGTGCCTTAACGACCCAACGGTCACCTCCCAACTCCTGGGCGGCATGCTCGGCTTCAGCCATACTGCTGGCAACTTGTCCCTGAGGGACAGGAATTCCAAACTCGGAGAAGACCCTTTTGGCCTGATACTCATGAAGATTCATAAAAATCGGTCTCTATATAGATGATACGATGTGAAAGTACGCTATTTTGGATGAAATAGACTCTAAGCGCAAAATTTCGAGAATTGCCTCACAAAACTCATGCAAATCGACCGCCCTCATTTCAT
>JAOTST010000055.1 GCA_029864785.1 Chromatiales bacterium
ACATGTGTTGGAATGGCTGCCGGTTTAGTCGTTGCCTCGACCGCTGTGGCTGATGGTGCGCCAAATATGATGGCACCGGGTACGGGGCACAATATGGGGCAGGGGATGATGGCTCCTCATATGCAGCCTGGAATGGGACAAGGCATGATGGGACGTAACATGGGTTCCGGAAGCCAGCCGATGATGCCTGGTATGCGCAACCGTCCAGGATCTGGTCCCTTTTCCGGTGTTCAATTTAATGAGAAGCAGCAAAAAAAAATCGCCGAGATGATGGAGAGCGAGCGTAAGGATAATCAGCAGCGTGTTAAAACAATGCGCGCCGCTCAAAAGAGGTTACAGAAGGTTTATCAATCTGAAAAGTGGGATGTTAACGAGATTAATAAAATCTACGATGAGATCTTTGCCGAGCAGAAAAAAACGATTGCCGCGATGGCCAAGGCTCGTAATGAGGTCGTTGAGTTGATGACCAAAGAGCAGAAAGAGCAGATGAAGAAAATGCAGGCAACGCAGCAAGCTCGCATGCAACAGATGCGAGAGATGCGTCAGAAACGTATGGAGCAGATGCGTAGTCAACACCAGCAAGCTCCCCAACAGTAATTACGCTTATGGAGCCCGCCTTTGGGTGGGCTTCTTTGCCTCTAACAGGTACTTAACATGAAACAGAGTGAATCACCGTTCCTGCTGGAAAACAGGGAAAGTTATCAGCAATGGAGAGAAGAAAAATTATCACGCTACCCCCAGGGAATTGCCGATATTATTGTCGAGGTAGCTGATCCTAAACAGCTGACTAAAGACGAATTTACAGCGATGTATAATGCGTTGGAACGAAGCAATATGGTGATCTACATCTCGCCATTTAAAGAGGCGGACAAAGATATTCCCCGGCGGATGGCGGCACAGTTTGGTCTAAATCGGTTGAATAATAATTTTATGGCCGATAACGACGGGATTACCGAATTACGCATCAATTCTGAAGGCGAGCATCCCAAATATATTCCTTACACCAATCGCCCCATCAACTGGCATACCGATGGTTATTATAATAGTGAACAGATTCACGGACTGTTGGTTCACTGTGTTCGATCCGCTACAGAGGGGGGCGATAGTGAATTGATGGATTACGAGATGGCGTACCTGCTGTTACGAGATCAATCGGAGGATCTGGTGGCGGCGCTAATGGAACCCGAAGCGATGACGATCCCTGAAGGGGTTGATAGTGAAGGGAAACCTAGAGGTAAATCGATAGGGCCGGTCTTTTCTATTAATCAGGATGGTTCGCTGCATATGCGCTACACCGCCCGCAAACGTAATATTGAGTGGAAGGATAATTCAGTTACACAACAGGCGGTCACTGCTTTAAGCAAGATTCTAGATTCTGACAGCCCTTATATCTTCAAGGGACGACTTGAGGCGGGAATGGGCTTAGTGAGTAGAAATATACTGCACAAAAGAACAGGTTTTGATAGCGCAGAGCATTCGGATAGGCTCTTCTATCGCGCGCGTTATTTTGATGCCATACCCAAACAAAATAGTTGAGATAGATTATGCAAATTACCGATTTTATGGGCGATGATCACCGTCGCTGTGACAATATTTTTGCGACAGCAGAAGAGAGTGTCTCAAAAGGTGACTGGTCTGTTGCTGAGAGCAGTAACACTCGCTTTGTCGATGCGATGGAACACCACTTTAAGATGGAAGAGGAGACGCTCTTTCCGCGTTTTGAAGAGGTGAGTGGGCACACCATGGGACCGACCGAGGTGATGCGCCATGAGCACAAACAGATGCGCCAACTCTTTGAACAGATGAACCAAGCCGTTACTGGGCAGTCGGTTGATGACTATCTTGGTGCATCGGAGACCCTGCTTATTTTGATGCAACAGCACAACGCCAAAGAGGAGCAGATGCTCTATCCGATGACCGATCAGGTGCTGGCCGGTGAGCAGGATGAGTTGATTGGTAAATTGGAAGCAGTTGAATAGCTACATTGAACAGAATTGAACTTGATATCAGCGAAGGGGAGGCTCCTGAACCGCTGATTCGTGCTACCGAAGCGTTACAACAGCTACCTGAGGATAGCTATCTCCACATAACTCATCGAATGGAACCGTGCAGGCTCTATGACTACCTTGAGCGGAACGGTTTTTATGTTGAGACTCGGCGTGGCGAGAGCGGGCTTTGTGAGCTGTTTATCGGCCACGACCGAATCGATAAAGTGAAAACGGAGATCGTTCGTCTCGTTAAGGATATGGCGCGATGGGATTAATTTTAGGCAGTTCGGTTATATAACAATGAATATCGCCTTTCTATCTCTCGCGCAGACGCCACCGCTGTCGGTACCGATGCGTTTTTTTTTGACGGCACCTCTATTTGGGATAGCGGCAGGTTTACTGTTGTTGTTTGGTGGTGATGGGGTTCTGGATAATCGCTGGTCGATTAATACACTACTGGTCGTGCATATGGTGACCCTTGGGGTTCTTTCGATGGTGATGATCGGGGCACTCCAACAACTCTTACCTGTGTTGATGGGGGTCGTGATTCCTCGATCCAACATGGTCAGCAGAGCCATTCATCTTTTATGGAGTGTTGGTACGTTGCTGTTGTTAGCGGGTATCTCGCAGCATCTACCTATTTTGAATCGTTTTGGTGTTGGCTTGTTGGCTCTTGCGACTTTGCTCTTTGTTGGAGTGATCCTCTATGCGCTAGCTCGTTCGGATTCTAAGCACGGTACACTGATTGCTGTTGCCACTGCAGTGATATCACTTCTCTTTACCCTGCTTTTCATGCTGTGGATCCTCAATAGTTCTGGCTGGCTGGCGCCGGTGGTCCATCCGCTCACTAATCTGCATATGAGCTGGGGTCTTTTGGGATGGTTTATGCTGTTGTTGATTGGTGCTGCCTATCAGGTGGTGCCGATGTTTCAGATCACCCCTGAGTTTCCTATTGCTGTTCGACGTTTTCTTGCACCACTGATTTTTGTTGGGTTGCTCCTCTGGAGTGGAAGCGATCTTCTTCAACTGGTCTGGATGGGGTGGGTTGCGATTGCTATTTTGGTCTCCGCGTTGGCACTGTTTGCGGTGGTTTTGCTTAGGCTTCAGTTACAGCGTAAGCGGCGTCTCTCAGATGTTACGTTCACCTATTGGCGGGTGGCGATGGTCGCGCTTCTCACTTCAACGGTTGTCTGGTTGGTGGGGTATATTTTGGGTGACTCTCGATGGATGGAGAGCGCCGTTGTGATCTTCTTAATGGGTGGCATCCTCTCCGCAGTGAGTGGCATGCTATTTAAGATTGTGCCGTTTCTGGTGTGGTTACATCTCAATAATCTCTATCAGAGTGCGGGTGAATGGCAGGGCAATGTTCCCAATGTGAGACAGGTCATTCCTGAACGGTATAGCCGTTGGCAGTTTAGGGTGCAGATGGTCTCTCTGGGAATTCTAGTCGTGATTCCGTTGGGACAGTTTGTTGATCAAGGAAGTCGCTATTTGACTCAAGCCGCCGGTATTGCGTGGATCGCAAGCTTTACGATGTTGCTGGTTATTTTGCTCCTGGCACGCTCTAAATATCAGAGCGTAGCCAGAGCACTTAACCGTGGTTAGAGCTTGATGCCTTCAGGCATTACTCCGGTCAGCAGATATTGTAGTGTCTCGGCAACGGAGCGGCTCTGATCACCAAAGGGTAGTGGCTCTGAACCTCTAAAGAAGAGCCCTTTGTCGACATTACCGAGTACCGCCTGTTCAAGCTGGGTATCAATGCAGAATTGCCCCGCATTGGGGTTCCCATCTTTAAGTCCACAATGGGTCAGGCACTCAAACCAGACGGCGCACTTTGCCTTCTCGGGATTGGCACGGGCACGCACCTTCTCTTCACGAGCCAGATACTTCTCTAACCACGGTGTTAATACGGCACGAGCGGGTAGTCCCGCAGTACTCATGAAGGTGACGATATCTTTGGGCTTGGCATTGAGCAGCACATCCTTAAAATTCTGATGTGCATCGCCCTCTTTGGTGACCGCAAAAGGGGTTCCTAGTTGAACACCACTGGCTCCCCAACTAAAGAGCTCTTTGATCTTATCAAAGGAGTTGATTCCGCCTGCGGGTAGTAGTGGAATAGGGTCAATCTTAAGTGATTCAAAAACTTTGCTAATCTCACCGAGAATACGGTTGAAATCGAATTTTTCATCGTTCACATCTTTGGGATCTCTTGCGCCCAGATGGCCGCCCGCATAACGAGGGTGCTCTAGCACGATGGCGTCGGGGAGTACCCCCTTACGCATCCAGCGTTTAAGTACGGCGCGTACGCCACGCTCTTCAGAGAGGATGGGAATGAGTGAAACCTGATCTTCGTAGCCCTTAATCATATCGGGGAGGTCAAAAGGTAGACCTGCGCCCATGATGATCGCATTGGCTCCACTTTCACAAGATTGGCGCACCATCTCAGGGTGTCGATCAACGGCCTTCATAATATTAACGGCGATGAGTCCATTATCGTCGGCAATCTCTTTGGCACCTTTTATCTCACGGTCAAGGGCTTCGTAGTTGGCATCATCAATGATCTTGCGATCTTTTGCGCGATGGGTACGCTCCATTAGATCGGGGTGATGAACGCGCAGGTCAATGCTGGCGATGGTACCAACAGCGCCCTCTTTGGCAACGGCTCCGGCAAGCTTGTGAGCGGAGATACCCACGCCCATTCCACCCTGGATCACAGGTAGGAGTTCACGTCCTCTGATCTTCAGAAGTGGTAGCGGTGTTTTAATCATTTAGTCGAGGTCCAGGAAATGAGACAATGGCCGCCGATAATACAGCAAGCTTTAATTGTAATCTTCATATTTTTGTCTTATATCACCATAATTCCTAAGGATTTTTGAGCTTTATGTCCGCTAAAACCGAAACACCGATACTGGCTTACGAAATCCATGGTAACTGTTATCTCAATATTACCAGTGAGTGCACCCTACGTTGCCAGTTTTGCCCCAAATATAATCGCACATGGGAGGTGCAGGAGTATGACCTGACACTGACACGTGAGCCAACGGTTGACGAGGTGTTAGAGGCCATTGGGGATCCCTCTCGTTATAAGCAGATTGTCTTTTGTGGTCTCGGTGAGCCAACTAAGCGGTTTGATGTGCTGATAGAGATCGCACATGAGATGAAGCGCAAGGGGATGAGTGTTCGAGTTAACACCGATGGACTTGCCAACCTTGTTGAGGGGCATGATGTGACGCCAGAGATGGCCAAGGTGGTCGATGAACTATCAATATCACTCAACGCCCAAAATGAGGAGGTTTACAATCGTCATACCCGTCCACGGCGAGAAGGGGCCTTTGAGGCAATGCTAGATTTTACAAAAAAGGCCAAAAAGGCCGGAATGGCAGTGACACTTTCTGCGATTGATGGGCTGGAGGGGGTTGATATTGACCAATGTCAACGAATTGCTGAGGGTATGGGGGTAGAGTTTCGTCGCAGAGTCCTAGATAATGTGGGCTAATATTAGTATCTATTGATATATCCCCATAAATTTTTTATAAAGACTCACTAACCGGAACCCTCTCAGTTTGAGCGATCAA
Organism: Chromatiales bacterium; assembly: GCA_029864785.1. GTDB lineage: Bacteria > Pseudomonadota > Gammaproteobacteria > Thiohalomonadales > Thiohalomonadaceae > JAOTST01. The sequence continues at coordinate 5,564 of JAOTST010000055.1, forward strand.
AACAGTAAAGATTTAGATAACGAGTATTTCGGCAAGCTCACCAAGCAGATGGACGTTCTGCTGAGTGATTTGCTCGATACGCGTACCCAGCTTGAGCAGGAGCGTCAACTGTTTGAGATGGGACCTGCGATCATTTTTCGTTGGGGAACCGCTGAAGATTGGCCGGTTGAATATGTTTCGACCAACATTGAAACGATACTGGGCTATAAAGCAGAAGATCTGATTAATGGACAACTGATATTTTCAACCTTGATTCATCCCGATGATATTGACCGGGTTAGACAAACAGCGTCCGATTTTCTTGAGCATGATGAGTCATTTTTCGAAATTGAATACCGCTTGATTGATAGCCAGGGCAATTACCATTGGCTATTTAGTCATGCGATGCAGGCAAAGAGTCTGAAAGATGGCAACAAATCCTTTATCGGTTATGTTCTGGATATTTCTGAAAGAAAGAAGAGTGATGAGCAGCTTAAGCTTGCAGCGACGGCGATGGAGAGCAGTGTGGCTATCTCGATTACCGATCCAGAAGGGACTATTTTAAGAATCAATGAAGCATTTACCGAGATTACTGGATACAGCTCTGAAGAGATTATTGGTCGAAATTCTAATATCTTAAGTTCAGGCAAGCACGATAAAGAGTTTTTCAAGTCACTCTGGAGCGCCCTGGATAGAGATGGTTACTGGGAAGGTGAGATCTGGAATAAAAAGAAGGATGGTGAGATCTATCCTGAGTGGATCTCGATGACTGTTGTTAAGGATAGCCTGGGCGAAGTAACGCATCATGTGGCAACATTTCAAGACATCTCTGAGCGAAAATTTGCAGAGGAGCAGATCGAGCTACTCGCCTACTTTGATCCCCTGACTAATCTTCCCAACCGTCGTCTCTACTTTGATCGCCTTACCCAAGAGCTTTCCCATGCACGCCGAACCAAAAATTATGGGGCGGTGATGTTTGTTGATCTGGATCGATTTAAACAGATTAATGATTCGCTGGGGCATGCCATTGGAGATGAGGTTCTGATAGAGACTGCGAGTCGTCTGTCGAAGATCTTAAGGGAGGGGGATACGGCATCAAGATTGGGTGGCGATGAATTTGTGGCGCTGATCCCTAACTTGGGCACAGAGCTTGAGCCAGCGTTTCATAATGCAGGAAAGGTCGCAGAGAAGCTATTCGCCGAATTAGCCAAACCGTATGAGTTGCCAGAACGGGAGCTTATTGTGACCGCCAGCATCGGGATTATCCTCTTTCCCGATGAACAGGCAACTTCAGAAGATGTGATGAAACAGGCCGATATGGCGATGTATCGGGCAAAAGAGTCGGGTAGAAATAGTTATCACTTCTATCGCCCGAGCATGCAGCAGGAGATTGAAGATCGTTACGAGCTTGAGCAGCAACTCAATATAGCGATTAAAGAGCGACAATTTGTTCTGCACTATCAACCCAAGGTGGATGCGCAGGGTCAAATTGTTGGGGCTGAAACCCTGGTGCGATGGGCTCACCCTAAACGGGGTCTGGTTTTTCCCGATGAATTTATCTCGATTGCCGAGAGCTCGCAGCTTATCGTGCCGATTAGTGAGCAGATTATCCAAGTTGCGGCAGAAGACCTTTCTCGATGGTGTGAGCAAGGATTGGTGGATGAAAAATTTGTACTCTCAATCAATATCAGTGCAACCCACTTCTCGATGGATGAATTTGAAGAGAGTGTGGTCGGGAATTTAGTTCTAAAGGGAGCGGAGCTCTCTCGTATTGAGCTGGAATTAACAGAGGGCGTGGTGATCAAAGATTTTGATAAGACAATTGAGAAGATGTCGGCACTCTCCGAGCTGGGTATTCGTTTCTCTATTGATGATTTTGGTACCGGTTACTCTTCGCTGCAATATCTGCACCGTTTACCTATCAATACGCTCAAAATTGACCGGGCATTTGTAAAAGATGTGGTAACCGATAGTGGCAGTCAGGTGATCACCAAGACCATCATCAGTATGGGGCGTAATCTGGGACTGGAATTGATTGCCGAAGGGGTGGAAGATACGAGTCAGCGCAAATTTCTTGAGGCGCACGGCTGTTTTCAATATCAGGGTTACCTCTTTAGCCGACCACTTTCAGAACCTGATTTCTGCGTATTTCTGAAACACCCCTTCGATATTGATGATGAGAGCATTGTCCAGCCTATTGGCTGATTCTGATAGTTGATCGATGGCCTTCGAGCCACCATGTAAAACTCATTAACGAGGAGATATTTATGCAATATCGTCTATCCATTGGTGGAATGAGTTGTGCCGGTTGTGTTGCTGGTGTTCATAAGGCGTTGAGCGGCGTGCACGGTGTGGATTCGGCCGAGGTCAATTTTGCCGAACACAGTGCCATAGTTAATGGCGATGTCACCATCGAGCAGCTCATTGCAGCGGTGGTTGATGGTGGCTATGAAGCGGCTGAACTCAAGAGTCTGGAAGAGGAGCAGAACGAACGAGAGCGTACTGATCGCACACGATATGCCCTGCACATTCGACAGACCATTATCTCTGGGACGGTTGGCGGGTTACTCATGTTGGGTTCTATGGTCGGATGGTTTCCAGAGATCAGTTCAGAGCATGGACAGCTCTTTTGGAGTGTCACGGGTCTTATTACGGCGGTGGCCATGTACCTTTCAGGGAGCC
>JAOTST010000056.1 GCA_029864785.1 Chromatiales bacterium
ACCGAAGTGATCGGCTTTTTCAACCGAAATAATATCGACTACTACGAAGGGATGGTGCTCGAATCGGCTGCGATTATCTCTGAATCGTTTAACCGTATCTCGCAAGAGAGCATGCAAATTCAGGAGTCTTTTATCTACACTCTTGATGCTCTTGCGCGCGCCTCTGAAGCCAATGATGAGGATACAGGTACCCATATTGTTCGCCTCAATGAGTACTCTCGCGTGCTGGCTGAGGCGATGGGCCTAGATGAGGATTTCATACAAACGATTCAATACTCCGCCATGATGCACGACGTCGGTAAGATTCACATCCATCCCGATATCCTCAAAAAGCCCGGCAAGCTGACCGAGCAAGAATTTCATGCCATGCAGGCGCACCCAATTTATGGCGCAAAAATTCTTGGCGACTCTCCAAGAATGATGATGGCGGCAGATATTGCGCGCTACCACCACGAGAAATTTAGTGGTGGCGGTTACCCCTACAACATCGCCGGCAACGAGATCCCCCTTGCTGCCCGGATTGTCGCCATTGCCGATGTCTATGATGCGCTACGCCAGCAGCGTGTCTACAAACCCTCGCTCTCACATGAAAAGGCGATGCACATTATTACAGAGGGCGATGGTCGTACCTCACCTGAAGATTTTGATCCAAAAGTAATGGCTGCATTTCAGTCGATCCACGAAAAACTGGATCAGATCTTTAATGCATTTCAAGATAAATAGCTCTGCCGTCCCTGGCAGCGGAGTCGTCCTGACTCAAAGAAGAAAATTACTAATCGCAATGACTTAGACTAGACCAAGTTTAAGAAAGATCAACATCAATGTTAGATGGCTATCATCAATTTGCCGCTATTTTCAGTGAGATTCGCCCTCTCTGCCGACTTTAATAGTGCCTGAGGGGGGGCATTGCTCTAATATCCTCCCCTATGAATAAGTTTACAGCCCCCGTAACAGTTCATCTTGAGCGACTGCTTGCCCTAAAAGAGGAGGCACAGGTGCGCCACCAGCGCCGGATGGTAGTGGTTGCCGGCGATCTTGGCTGGTGCAATGATCTCGCCAATGCCTTGATCGAAGCCCTAAGGGAGACCGACAATGGTGATTACCTGTGGATCGCCAAAGAGTCTCCCGAACCGACTAACCGTCTGCAACAGATTATTGGTGGGGAGAGTCCTCTTCTGCTCTTTAACGCACATCATGGATTTGATCCCAACCTCTTCGGAACGGCGGCAGGTACCGTAGTCGGTGGTGGCCTCATCGTGTTATTGACCCCAGAGTTTGAGAAGTGGAGAAAAAAGAGTGACCCCGTCTCCTCACGTATTACCGTCTATCCTCACCCTCCTGAATCGATCACCAATCGCTATATCACACGGCTGATTCAGATCATTGAAGCGGGAGAAAGAGAGTCACTAACGACGGTTATCCACCCCTCTCAACCACCAAAAACAGCCTGCAAAATAACTAAACCCGTATTTGCGGCACCTCAAGAGCACGATCACCCTGAACAGCAGCAAGCCATTGAGGCCATTATCCACACCGCAACCGGCCACCGTCACCGCCCATTGGTGATTACCGCCGCTCGGGGTCGCGGCAAAAGCGCCGCTCTCGGTATCGCCGCAGGCCAGCTGATCCGCGATGGAAAACAACACATTGTGGTTACCGCTCCCAGTCGTGCTGCTGTAGATAGCCTCTTTAAACATGCAGATAGCTCTGCTGAAACGAGCAAAAACGATGCATCACTGGAGTTTATCGCGCCAGATGCCCTGATTAGGAACCCTATCGATGCAGGACTCATACTTGTTGATGAGGCCGCTGCCATCCCTACCCCAATATTGGTTCAAATTGTAAAGCGCTACCCCCGTGTTGTCTTTGCGACTACCACTCATGGTTATGAGGGTTCAGGACAGGGATTCGCACTGCGCTTTTTACGCACCCTGCAACAGATTACGCCCGACTTCAGTGTAATCGAGCTCAACCAACCCATCCGCTGGAGCGAGGGGGATCCGGTCGAAGAGCTGATCAACCGAATGCTGCTACTCGATACTGAGGCGAAACTCCCCACAGAAGTTAAGTCCACTAACTCGATTCAGATCGACCAGATCAATCGAATAGATCGAGCGCAGCTTGCCCAAAATGAACCTGAATTACGACATCTTTTTGGCCTGCTGGTTCTAGCACACTACCGCACCACTCCGCTGGATCTACGCCAGCTACTCGACGGCCCCAATCTCTCTATCTATACCGCGATCTCTAAAAACACCATTATCGCCACCGCACTGATTGCCGATGAGGGAGAGATTGAATCAGAGCTGGCACATGAGATCTGGCTCGGTAAACGTCGTCCACAAGGACACCTCCTTCCTCAGACGCTCATCGCTCATCTTGGCATTCGGGATGCGGCACCTCTACGCTATCGACGCATTATCCGCATCGCCGTTCATCCTGAACTACAGCGTCGTGGAGTGGGGCGTGCACTAATGAAGAAAATTACCGCCGATGCCTCTACTGATCAGATCGACATTCTCGGTACCAGCTACGGCGCAACAACTGAACTCATCCGTTTCTGGAGCCAAAACCATATGACGCCCATTTTTGTCGGCAGCCAGCGCAACGCCAGCAGCGGTACCTATGCACTGACCCAGCTGAGCGCACTGAGCGAACGAGGTAACACAATCTGTACCTTGGCAGAGAGACGCTTTCAAAACGGATTGCTCAATCAGCTACACGATCCGCTAAAACAGTTGGAGCACGAAATTGTCCAACAGCTACTTAAACCGGTTCCCTTCAATCCAGCCCCACATGATCTGGACGATTTTAACGCCTTTGCCGATGGTCATCGCCGTTATGAGACGGTCATCACCCCTTTAATTCAACTCCTATTGGGTCACTTCGACAAAATTGGCGCACTCACGCCGATGCAGCAACAACTGCTGATCCTAAAGCTGCTACAAAACCACCCCTGGTCACACTGTGGCACGCTATTAAATATTGATGGAAAAGCAGCCATTCTGACCGAGATGCGCAGTGCTATATCGATACTCAGAAATCATCTTTAGCCGCTTCACACCGAGGAATTAAGTGTTATTATGAATTCCTTCGTTAAATAATTTTTAAGAGTTTTTTGTGCAGAAAATTAAAGTCCTCATTGTTGATGATGCCTCATTTACCCGCGAGATTATGCGTAAGGGGATTCGTTCCGAATTCCCCGCATTTACCTCCGAAGAGGCCCCCGATGGGCTAAAGGCGCAAAAATTACTGGAGCAAAAGCCGTTTGACCTCATCCTCTGTGACTGGGAGATGCCGGAGATGAACGGTGCTGAACTACTCACCTGGCTTCGCAATAACGACCCCATTAAAGACACCCCTTTTATCATGGTCACCAGCCGTGGTGATAAAGAGCATGTGGTTAAGGCCATTGAACTGAAGGTCAGTAACTACATTGTTAAACCTTTCACCAATGACAAATTGGGAAAGGTTGTCGCCAATGTTTTACAGAAGGCCATGGGGCTCACTGCCGAACAGCTTCGCATCATTGGCGGTAAATATCAGGACCCCATGGCGATGGCCAGCAATGGCCTCTCTGGTGCCATTTCAGCCTCAGAACTCACGCCCGATAGCGTGGCCAAAAATCGGCCAGCTGTCGCATCAAGCAAGAGTGCAAAACCTACCGAAAAGGTGCTGCTCCCCGTCCGCTTCAGGGGCTCACAAATTAAACTGCTGGTTAAAGAGATCTCCTCAGAGATGATTACCGGAATCGTCAAAAACGATTCTCAAGTTCCTCCCATAATGGAGATGACGGTGGTCGATATTTCGTTTGAAGGAATAACTAATCGCCTCAACGCCTTTGTCTATACGCTACAAGCACGGGGTGACAACAATGAGTCGGAGTTTGTCGACATCACCCTCAAACTAGTCGACCAGGACGACGAGTCCAAGATGGAACACCTTAATCAATTTATCGGCTCCCTTACATAAGCCTGCCCCATGACCATCCCTGTCATCATCTGCGACGACTCCAGTTTTGCCCGTAAGCAAGTTGCTCGAGCACTGCCCAAGGGTTGGGATGTCGCCATCTCTTTTGCCGCCAATGGGCGCGAAGGGATCGAGGCGATTCGCGCGGGAAAAGGAGATATCCTCTTTCTCGACCTACAGATGCCCGATATGGATGGTTTTGAGGTATTAGAGGCGATTCGAGCCGAAGATCTGCAAACCCTTCCCATCGTCATCTCCGGTGATATTCAGGCCGATAGCCAGAAACGGGTTAAAGAACTTGGTGCCGTCACCTTTATCAAGAAACCGGTCGATGCGACGGAGCTTTCTGCCACTCTCGATGACTACGGCGTTTTAAGCATCCTTGAAACACCCATGGAAAAGGTGAAAGAGGAGAACGTCAGTTTTGAAGACTGGGTGCAAGAGATCTCTAACATCTCTATGGGACGTGCCGCAGATCTACTCGCCCAGTTTATCGATGAGAGCATTGAGCTCTCTATCCCCCGAGTCGCTCTGCTGGAACCGGTTGAGCTCGATATGATGCTCGCCTCATCCGTTAACCGCGGCGTATCGCATGTCTCGCAAGGGTTTATCGGTTCCGGCGTTTTTGGCGAGACCTTGATCACCTTCCACGACATCAACTTTGATGAGCTTGCCAAGCTGATGAACTATAGCGAACAGATCGATAGCTCCGGCGAGATGGAGCTACTGATGGGACTCTCAAATGTCCTCTCTGGCTCCTTTCTCAAAGAGCTGGCCGAACTGCTAACTGTCACCTTCAGTTTTGGTCACCCACGCATCTCCACCCACAGCATGGGCAGTGAAGAAGCCGAGCACCGAAAGATCGACCCCAGCGAGAAGATCCTCTCCATCCACATCAACTACGCCATTGGTAAAAACAGGGTCGAATGTGATCAGCTACTGCTCTTTCCACAGGATGCCATCTCCGCTCTACGACAGAGAGCAAACTATATTCTGGATCATTGATGAGCGACCCAACAGACAGCATAGGCGAACTCCACTGGCTACTCGGCATTATTCAAAATGTCGATGTCGGTCTAATCGTAATCGACCGCGACTGTACCATTCGCCTCTGGAATGGCTTTATGGAGAACCACAGCGGCAAACAACCCGGTGAAGTGACCGGAAAATCGATCTTTAAGCTGCTACCTGATGTTCCCTCAGACTGGTTACAGAGCAGACTCGACTCGGTCTTTCTGCTAAAAAATAGTGCCTTCTCGACCTGGCAACAACGAAAAAATATCATCAACTTTAAGAGCTATCGTCCTATTACCGGAAAATCGGAGACGATGTATCAGGATGTCACCTTTCTGCCTCTAAGCGCTATCAACGGCTCCATCGACCATGTCTGCATCATTATCTACGATGTGACCGAAATGGCTGTTGATGAGCTGACCCTCGCTGAGATGGGGCGAAGAGATGGCCTCACAAAACTGCTCAACCGTACTGCCTGGGAAGATCAACTCAGCTCCGAATACAATCGAGCACAACGCAGCGGCAGCTCATCGGTGCTGCTGATGCTAGATATTGACCACTTTAAACAGGTTAACGACAGTTACGGTCATCAGGCCGGTGATGACGTACTTCGAACCCTCTCTGAACTAATCCGCGAGACCACCCGCGGGGCGGATATCGCCGGGCGTTACGGGGATGAAGAGTTTGCTATTATTCTCACCGATACCGATGAGGAGGGTGCTCTCATCTATGCGGAGCGACTACGCGAAATGATCGCTGCAACCACCGTCACCCACAACCAGCAGAATATTCAATTTACCGTGAGCATCGGTATTGCCGAAAATCCTGCCATCGGCTCAGATCACAGCCAGTGGATTGAAAATGCCGACAACGCCCTCTACTATGCCAAAGAGCATGGGCGCAACCAGTCTATGCTCCACAGCTCCATCTCTCTCGATTAGATCTGAGAAAGCACTACTCCACCGTTACCGACTTGGCCAGGTTACGTGGCTGATCGACATCAGTCCCTTTGAGTACCGCAACGTGGTAGGAGAGCAGCTGTAGGGGGATGCTAAAAATGATCGGAGAGACATGCCCGCCACCAGGAGGAATGGTGATCACATGAATGCGATCACCGCTATTCATGCCCGTTTCATGGTCTGCAAAAACGTAGAGCTCACCACCACGAGCACGCACCTCTTCGAGGTTGGATTTAAGTTTCTCTAACAGCTCATCATTCGGCGCAACAGCGATAACCGGCATTAACTCATCAACCAGAGCCAAGGGACCGTGTTTTAACTCACCTGCCGGATAGGCCTCGGCATGAATATAAGAGATCTCTTTGAGCTTGAGCGCACCCTCCATCGCAATGGGATACTGAACCCCTCGCCCGAGAAAGAGTGCATTTTGCTTATCTGCAAATCGCTCTGCAAGCCGCTGAATATCGCCATCAAGCTTAAGTACATCTTCCACATGGCGTGGTAGAGCCTGTAACTGTTCGATGATGGCCTTCTCTCGCTCGGGGGCAATTCGGTAACGGCGACCAATCGCTACGACCAGCAGCAATAGTGCCACCAGTTGTGTCGTAAATGCCTTGGTCGAAGCGACCCCAATCTCAGGACCGGCGCGAGTCATCAAGGTCAGATCCGCTTCACGGGAGAGCGAACTTTCGGGGACATTACAGATTGCTAGTGATGCACCAAATCCCCACGCTTTGGTGGCACGCAGCGCCGCCAGAGTGTCCGCTGTCTCGCCCGACTGGGAGATGACAACCACCAGTGCATCAGGATCCGCAACCGGGTGTCGATAGCGAAATTCGCTCGCCACCTCAACCTGACAAGGGACACCAGCAACCCCCTCAAACCAGTTGCGCGCGACCATTCCCGCATGAAAACTGGTTCCACAGGCAATAATCTGGATTGATAAAATTTTATCAAAGATTGCCGCCGCCTCGGGACCGAAGCTCTCTTCAAGCACCTTACCGTTGACGATACGCCCTTCCAGAGTCTCGGTGATCGCCTGTGGCTGCTCATAGATCTCTTTCAGCATGTAGTGGCGATACTCACCCTTGTCGGTCGCATCGGCTGTCAACGTCGACTCCACCTCAGGGCGTTCAACCCGATCGCCGCTCTCACTGTAGATCTCAATAACCTCGCGACGTATGTCAGCGACATCTCCCTCTTCAAGGAAGATAAAGCGGCGTGTCACCGGAAGCAGGGCGGCAACATCGGATGCAATAAAATTCTCACCAATGCCCAGACCGATCACCAGCGGACTACCACGCCTTGCGGCTATCATCCGATCCGGATCACTATTGGAGATAACCCCTAAGGCATAGGCGCCTTCAAGGTCACTGAGGGAGTCACAGGTTGCCTGTAACAGCCCTTTGCCTTCGGCCTGATGGCTATAGATCTGGTGCACCACCACCTCGGTGTCGGTTTCAGAGGTAAATTCATACCCCTGCTTTAGCTGTATTTTCCGCAGCTGTTGATGATTTTCAATAATTCCATTATGTACGATGGCGACCCCTTCGCGACAGATATGGGGATGTGCATTCTGCTGGCTTGGCTGACCGTGAGTCGCCCAACGGGTGTGTGCGATGCCCATCGATCCGCTAATAGGACGACTCTCCAAAGCATCGGCTAGCACTTGTACCTTGCCGAGCCGCCGCTCACGATCAATACACTTTTCGCCATTAATGACCGCAATCCCAGATGAGTCATAACCACGATACTCCAGCCTGCGCAGACCCTCTAACAGAATAGGGACGACATCACGTTCAGCAACGGCACCAACAATTCCACACATGCTAGCTTTTCTCCTTAACGGGACGCTTCCACTTAATACTTTTCTGCTGGGTGCGGGTCAGGGTCAACTGCTCATCGGGGGCATCTCGGCTAATGCTCGAACCGGCACCAATGGTTGCACCAGCGCCAACGGTAACCGGCGCAATTAGCTGTGTATCAGAGCCGATGAAGGCGTTGTCGCCAATAATCGTCTGGTGTTTATTCACACCGTCATAGTTACAGGTGATGGTACCCGCGCCGATATTGACACCGCTCCCCATAGTGGTATCGCCAATATAGCTCAAGTGGCTCACCTTGGAGTCTTCCCCAATCTCGCTCTTCTTTACCTCGACAAAGTTACCCACCTTGGCGTTGGAGTGCATATGGGTACCGGGTCGAATGCGCGCAAAGGGGCCTACACTACACTG
>JAOTST010000338.1 GCA_029864785.1 Chromatiales bacterium
ATCATTACCATAGAGAATGGTGTCGATGATGATATAAGTGCCATAGACAAAAGAAACCATTGCGGTAAGAAGTCCAAAATAGGTGGCTATTTTTAATGGCATTGCAGTAAATGAGGTGATGCCCTCAAGGGCAAAATTCCAGAGTTTAAAATAGTTCCATTTAGTTGTTCCCGCAAATCGTTCGTCGCGGTCATAAAGGACAGCTTTTTGATTAAAACCGATCCATGCGAAAAGTCCTTTCATGAAACGATGATGTTCTGGCAAAGAGTTAATGGCATTTACTGCACGACGACTCAATAGACGAAAATCACCGGTATCGTGGGGTAGATCGATATTCGAAATTTTACGCATGATGCGATAGAAAAAGTGAGCGGTCCATTTTTTTAGTACGGTCTCTCCACTGCGCTTGCGGCGTTTAGCATAAACAACATCGTGACCCTGTTGCCACTGTTCGATTAACTCTGGAATTAATTCAGGAGGATCCTGCAAGTCGGCATCAATAATAATTGTTGCATCGCTGTCGGTATGATGGAGCCCAGCAGACATGGCGATCTCTTTGCCAAAATTGCGACTTAGATCGATGATCGAAACATTATCACTGCTTTCGTGCAGCTGGTTTAGGATGTTAATGGTGTCATCACTGCTACCATCATTGATGTAGATGATCTCTGTATCTATCGGTAGTTGATCAAGTACGCTTGAGAGACGTGAATGAAATTCATTTAAAACCTCCTGCTCATTATAGGCAGGGACAATAATGGATAATTTTTGGCGGACGACTTCTTTCAATGAATTTTCCTAATAAGCATTATCTGTTCTGCTCAATGTTCCATCGTGGTCGGGCATTAAAATCGAGCCCACTATTATTATCGGAGTGTAACCTTAAATAGCCCGTATAGGCGATCATGGCGCCATTATCGGTACAAAATTCCGGGCGTGGATAGAAGAGTTTGAATTCTTGCTGTTCGGCTGTTTGTGCCAATTTTTGGCGCAACCCCTGATTGGCGCTGACACCGCCCGCAAGTACTAAAGTGTTGTGACCGGTCTGCTCCATTGCGCGTTTGCATTTAATAGCCAGCGTATCAACGACGGCATCTTGGAAGGCACGTGCGACATTGGCACGATCCTGTTCACTTTTATTGCTCTTGTTCCAGGTGTTGAGACTGAAGGTTTTGAGGCCACTAAAACTAAAGTCGAGACCTGGACGGTTGGTCATTGGGCGTGGAAATTTATAGATATGGGGGTCACCCGCCTCAGCAGCCTGCGCCAGTATCGGGCCACCGGGGTAACCGAGGCCGAGCATCTTTGCTGTCTTATCGAAGGCTTCACCGGCGGCGTCATCAAGCGACTCACCGAGAATTTTATACTCTCCTACTCCCTCTACATCGACCAGCATGGTATGACCACCCGAGACGAGTAGTGCGACAAATGGGAATTCAGGTTGCCTCTCTTCGAGCATAGGAGCCAGTAGGTGCCCTTCCATATGATGAACCTCAACAGAAGGAATACCGAGCCCATAGGCGATGCTGCGTCCAATAGATGCCCCGACCAATAGAGCGCCAATTAGCCCCGGGCCTGCGGTGTAGGCGACGCCGCCAATATCACTCTTCTTGATTCTGGCCTGCTGTAGCACCTCTTCGATGAGCGGAATGGCGCGATGGATATGGTCGCGGGATGCAAGTTCAGGAACCACACCACCGTACTGGGCATGGAGTTCAATCTGGCTATGAAGGGTGTGAGCGAGCAGACCCTTCTCGCTATCATAGAGGGCGATGCCTGTTTCGTCACAGGATGATTCGATACCTAGAACGATCATTGCGCTCTTAACACCTCACCGGTGACGGCTCTGCGAATCTCCGATGGATTGGGGTTGCTCCCCAAGTCACCTGGCAGATAGTAATCAATCGCTGAGCCAAAGGTTTTGCGTAGCTTGGTTGCTGAGCGAATCATCGGCTCGTTGGAGATGTTGGCGCTGGTGGAGACCAGTGCGCCACCGAAGGAGCGGCAGAGTGCGGAGGCAACGGGATGAGCGGTAATGCGCACAGCAATGGTTGCACGACCACCAGTCAGTTCATCGGGCAGCCTAGGGTGAGCGGGGACGATCCAGGTCACTGCTTCCGGCCAGCTCTGCATCATCTCGTCGGTGATATCAAAGTCGGGATCGATATAGGGGGTGATCTGCTCCAATGATGCGGCAATCAGGATCAGCCCCTTGTCCCAGTCGCGTTGCTTGATGGCGAGGATGTGGTGGATGGCATCAATATTGAGTGGATCACAACCGAGTCCATAAACCGACTCGGTTGGGTAGCTGATGACCGCTCCGGCAGAGAGGTAGCGGGTAGCCAGACGGAGCTGATTAGGTGTTGCCATGGCTATCTGTAGAGGGAGTGATAGATAGAATTAAGCGAGCCCCAGCTCTTGCTGAACCTTGCTGTTCTTCTCTTCGATCGCCCTGGCATTGGCGGCACGCTCATCACGTAGACGCTGGGCCAGCGCATCATCATTGGTGGCGATGATCTGGGCGGCGAGATAGGCGGAGTTTTTGGCGCCAGCACTGCCGATAGCCACGGTCGCCACCG
>JAOTST010000340.1 GCA_029864785.1 Chromatiales bacterium
AAATCACCATCAAGATGATATGCGCCATCAATCTGTGCAAATATAGAGTCAATAAGGGTTTGGTTCATCTCTCCATTTTTAATGAGGTATGAAGGGGGAATAATCACTCCCTCCTCCTCCAGAGAACTTGAGAGCGGCATTGAGCCGGGGGTTGAACCTCCAATATTGGCATGATGGGCACGGTTAACAATGAAAGCGATCAGCTCATCGTCGATAAAAAGTGGGGCGATCAGGGTGACATCGGGCAGATGGGTGCCCCCCATATAGGGGTCATTAACCACCACCATATCGCCATCGTGCCACCTCAACTGCGAAACGATACCAGCCATCGCAAAGGTCATACTACCGAGATGAACCGGAATATGGGCAGCCTGTGCCGAGAGTTCGCCTTGGGCATCAAAGATGGCGCAAGAGAAGTCGAGGCGGTCACGAATATTGGGGGAGAACGCCGCTCGTTGTAACACTGCGCCCATCTCATCACATATCGCGTTAATGCGGCTGGAGAATATTCCTAGCTCAATTGGGGTCATATCAATGTTTTAAATTAGAGATGTCGTGATTACTTAAAAAGTTTGATTAATATACCACTAGTTATAGAGCGCTCTCAGCACCATTACCTGAGAAATAATCCTTCATTCGCACGACGACAGATCTAAAAATCAGCGTATACTGACGCACCCACAACGGATCAAAAAGATGAACTCAACAACAACCCTATTTCAAAAGATATCGCTATTCAGCGCAAAAGCCAGTTTCGCCATTTCAGTTCTCTGCGGTATCGCCCTCTATCTAAAATATGATGAGCTCGGCTATCGAAGTCCACTGATGGCGAGCCTTCTTGGCTCGATCTTCTTTTTTCTATTTGTGGGTGTTCTACTCACCATTGTCGGCAAAAGCAATATACCCAGCTTTAAACTCGACCCTGACGAATAGACTCAAACTTTCATCAAGTAATCGACAACAATCAATAGAAAAATCAGTAGTCCAAAGTAGTGGTTATTGAGAAACGCCTGAAAACAGCGCTGGCGATCACGCTCTCGAATTAGCCACTGCTGATAGCCCCAAAAGCCTGCCGAAATAATTACCAAACCATACAGATAGCGTTCCGATAGACCCAGATTAACCCCCGCAATCCAGAGTGCGGCGGTCACCCCCCACTGAAACAGAGCAACCATCAGCCTGTCCCATCGGCCAAAGAGGATTGCCGTGGACTTTACGCCAATTTTGAGATCATCCTCACGATCAGTCATCGCATACATCGTGTCATAGGCCAGCGCCCAAAGTACCACTGCAAAAAAGAGCCACCATGAAGCCGCAGGTATCTCACCGGTCACCGCTGCAAATGACATCGGCACCGCCCAACCAAAGGCGATCCCTAGATAGGCCTGTGGCAGGTGGGTATAACGCTTGGTAAACGGATAGCTACCTGCAAGCAGCACCGCCGGGATCGACAGCAAAATGGTCAATCGATTGAGCTGTATGACCAACACAAAGGCGATAAGACTCAAAATAGCAAAGACCCACAGCGCCTCTTTCGGAGTGATTATTCCAGCAGCCAATGGTCGTTGGGCGGTGCGCTCTACATGAGGATCAATATGACGATCCGCAAAATCGTTAATGGCACACCCTGCCGAACGCATCAATACCACACCGGCCACAAAAATGGCCAAAACCAATAGATTAGGAATCCCTTCAGCCGCAATCCAAAGTGCCCAAAGGGTAGGCCAAAGTACCAGATAGATCCCGATGGGACGATCAATTCGAACCAGACGTCCATACTCTCTAAGTTTAGAGGCGATTAAACTCACTCCCTCTTCTTCCTGGGAAAACGCAGAGCAAAAATCACAATCGCCACAACAAAGATAAGAATAAATAGTTCAACAAAAATCACCATAACGGCATGGGTATCATTTTGATGAGAACTAATTTGTTACAGGGCTATCAGAGGTCGTTAGAATCCGATATCCCTGATCATCAATGTATTGAAGAAACTCATTAAGCAGCAGATTAACCTGCATCTTCTCATCGCGCGTATCGCCACGACTAAGCTTAACTTGGTAGCGTGCAGGAATACGCTCAATCCCCTGATAGGCTATCACCTCAGCTACCCGCGCATCAAAATAGAGGCGTAGACGCAGGAAAATATCCGGTATATTTTTATCTTCTGAGATCTTCTGATTAAGTTCAATGATGGTCATATATTTATGGCGCTCGCTCACCTTAAGCAGCAAAGGTGCCTGCCCATCATTTTTTCCAAGGGATATCTCTTCTGAACCATTAAAAAGTGGTGCAAAGATCCGGCGCAGAAGCAGATAGTTATCCTCGAACGTTCGAAGAATTTGAGAGTTACTCTGGAGGTGACTCGGAGGTATGGTGTGAGTCATGAAACAGTTATGCGGTATGGCTCTGCATTCGTGCCCGCAAACGACCATGTGACTGACTCATCAACTGGCTTACGCGCGACTCACTCACCCCAATGACCAGACCAATCTCCTTTAGATTAAGTTCAGACTCATAATAGAGCGACATAATCAGTTTTTCCCGCTCAGGTAGCGTATCGATAGCATCA
>JAOTST010000057.1 GCA_029864785.1 Chromatiales bacterium
TGATCATCTTTAATCACACTGATCTGCTGCCAGACGGGAAAGATTGAACCATCTTTACGTCGGTTCCACATCTCCCCTCGCCAGCTACCATTCGCCTCAAGTTGTTGCCACAGCCGTTGATAAAAGAGCGGCTCATGTCTTCCAGATTGTAGAATATTCGGGTCGCAACCCAACACCTCATCTTCGCTGTAGCCGGTGATTTCGCAATAGGAACTGTTAACCATGGTGATACAGTTATTCTCATCGGTGATGACAATCCCTTCATCGGTACTTTCAAAGATAGTCGCCGCCTGGCGCTGCTCTCTTTCGGCAAGAACCCGGTCACTAATATCTTCTACACTGGACCAGATAAACTCCTCACCACCACGGGTGATCAGCTTCCCCTTGAGACGCACTGGAACCAGGTGACCATCCTTATGAATAAACTCTTTTTCGTAGGGTCCATAACCCCCTCTATTTTCAAGATGCCAAAGCTGCTCGGCCTCCATATCTCGATATCTCTCTGGCGTAATATCCCAGTAACTTAGTTTTCGACTCTCTTCAAGTGTTCGTCCAATAATCTGGTTATAGGCGGCGTTGGTCTCCACCAGCGAACCATCCATTCGACAAAGTGATAGACCTATTGGGGAGTTTTTAAACAGCGAGCGCAGGTATTTATGCTCATCCTTTACATGTTTCAGTAACGGCACAACAACACGAATTATCAGTAGGCTACCAACCGCAATAACCAGTGTGGCAATCAGTGCAGAAATTAATGCCGCTTTAATATATGGAGCTCTGACTTCACTCATATTGATCTTGCCCACAATGCCCCAGCCCAAGTTCTCAATCGGCTCATATGCAGCTAGCACTTCTGTTGAACGGTAGTCCATTCCAATGAGCGTACCCGACTCTCCCTGCAGAGCTCGTTGCATCGGCTCTGCCTGTGACGAATTAACAGGAACGGGGGCAGGCTGCTCAAAATTAGATTGGCCTTGAACAAGTAAAAATTCGACATTCCCATCTTTGATTCTTCCAAGCGAAAATTCACCACTCGCACCAAAGCCACGAAAGTGAATGAGCGTCTGAAAAATCTGATTTAAAACAGAGTTATCCATCTCATCTTCATAAGCATGCTCATTGTGCTCATAATGATGTGAAATCACTTTGATTAGATTTCCACGATCTTTAATGATCTCTACCAGTTGCCGTGATTGTTGATTGAAACTCTCCTCATAGAGCAACCATACGGTAGAGACCACAATAACGATCACCGCTATAGACATAATGGAGATTAGCAAGAGGGGAGCATTCCTCTTTACAAATAAATGTTGCCCTTTCCTAATCAAAACAGATTAATCCTTTAATATGTATGTTCCGCTATTCACAGCAAACTCAATCAACGATCACAATAATATACTATACTGCCTGGTTATTATTGTCAGCCACTTGACCAAAATTCTGTCGGTAATTGCCTACGTTTTTGCTAATCCATAATTAGCGTAAGGTCATTCCAAATTAAATGCATTGAGACTCCATTAAAAATAGATTCAAACCTTTAATCATTGCGTTATTTATTGCTAAATCTATTACATATGGTTAAATCATTTAAAGGGCATTTGAAAATGGCTCCTGTCAAAATATTCAGGATAAACTCTGACCGATTATTAAAGAGGATGTAGACCGAAATTGATCTATCCGTAACGCGGTTGTTGATAATGACGGTGTTTATGAATGAATCGGTTATTTAAAATGTGATTAAGCTCTGCAAGTCAGAAGAGATGTCACCCGAGTAAGAGGATAAATAGTTAAATGAATACCGACGCCTCAGAAGTTCTGGAAGATCCCATAATAAATATTAAGATAAAACTTGCCGGATTATGGGCATCGGTCATGTTTATATTTATATATGTCGACTATTTTGGGTTGTATGTTCCCGGTTTTATGCAAAAAATTATCGGTGGAGAGGTCGGGCATACCGGCATTGAAATTAGCCAAATATTTTTACTCTCCGTCACACTATTAATGATTATCCCCTCGCTGATGATTGGCCTGTCACTAATATTGCAGGCCAAAGCGAATCGCCTGACCAATATTGTCGCCGCAGTTTTTAAAATTGTTGTTATTGTAGGCGCCATGATCGATGAGAGCTGGGCCTATTATCTGTTCGCATCCTTTGTTGAACTTGCTATTCTTTCTCTCATTATCTGGTATGCATGGACGTGGCCCAGGCAAGCGGCATAGCATGATAATATACCCTTCAAAAAAAACAGCATCATGAAGTGAGATACTAATGGCAAAGGCGTGTGCACGACATATTTTGGTTAAAACCAGAGAAGAGGCTGAGAAGCTCAAACAGCAGTTAAATAAGGGGGCTGACTTTGCTACCCTCGCTAAAAAGCACTCGACCTGTCCCTCTGCAAAAAAGGGCGGAGATCTTGGTGAATTTGCCCCTGGTCAAATGGTGAAGGCGTTTGATCAGGTCGTTTTTAAAAAACCACTACTCACGGTACATGGCCCCATTAAGACCCAATTTGGTTTTCATTTAATTGAAACTATCTACCGTACCTAGTCGTTCCGCCAATGCGTAGAGGAACACCCTCGATAATTATATCGGCTCTCTTTTTAATGGCGGTGGCTGTTAACGTTTTCACGCAAAGATCGCCCTTGTGGGTTTTTGAACTCTATATCGTCGTTAGCCTGCTCACTTTTATTCTCTATGCCGTAGATAAGTCAGCCGCCAGAAATGGTCGCTGGCGCATCAGTGAGAAGACTCTACACCTCTCTGCATTAGCCGGTGGCTGGCCGGGTGCAATTTTTGCCCAGCAGCGATTACGACATAAATCTAAGAAGCGCTCTTTTCGTATTGTCTTTTGGATAACGGCAATTTTAAACGGGGGCGCATTGATCTGGCTTCACTCCCCTGATGGTTTGGCGGCATTACGCTTGCTGCCAATTTAAAAATTGGTTTTTTACGACGCTATAAATTCACCTCTATAAAAAAGCGTTAAAAGTGTGATATAGCTTCATCAGCGATAAAGCTCACTGCAACTTGAAGCCCTTCAACGGCCTGCTTAGCTATTTAAATTTAAGACCTGTACTGTTTTTGATACCAACATTTTCTGACGAATCAGTTCTGAGATAATCGCTTCGGAAAGTTTCGGGGCATTCTCATCGGCCACTTCCCATTTCCAGTTTTCATCTTCGTAGACGATACGACCTTTGCCCTCGTTGTAGTAATTAACAATGGCCTGCTCGGTCTCATCTAACTGCTGCATATCAAGACCATAGATTTGCGAGTGAATCTTTATTCCTGCACGGTTGGCCTCGCGCAACATACAGCTCGCACCCGGGCTGTGTCCATCCCATAAAAGAATCAAGCCATCCGCGTACTCAGCCATCTCACGGTTTCGCAATTCGCCCGCCATGCGGCCATGGGTGACCCAATCGGCATGAAGCTGTTTTACTTCAATGCCATGACTATGCGCCCACTCTTCGCCCATCACATCGACACCCCGACATGCACCGGACACGACCTCATCAATCTCCCAGCCTGCATCGGAAATGGTCTGCCTTAGTGCTTCGGCATCCTCTATTTGGCGTGAACCAGCAATAATTGTTTTCATTTGATTTTTATATTCTCACTATTAGTATTTTTCATACTGTCCATTGTCATACACTGCCAGTTTAATAGGTTCTATTTTTTATTCCAGCGCTAATATGTCGGCGTGCCAAAAACCATTATCGCAACGCAAATATTTGCGTTAAATCGAGCAATCAAGGATGATTCACTCTTCATCTTTGAAAACAACTCTGGTGCGCTCATGGATATCTTAGTGCTCAATACTGGCGGCACAATCAATAAAGAGTATCACCCCATATCGGGTGAGCTAAAGGTCGCTAGCGACTCTCATATTATCGAAAATATTTTTAGTGTTGCGCTGCGTGGCAACCAAACACCCAAAATCAAAGGGTTAATTTATAAAGATAGCCTTGAGTTTACCGATGATGATAGAACCCTGTTGGCCAAGACCCTATCGGCAGCACCTCAAGAGAAGGTGCTGGTAATACATGGCACCGACACACTCCATTTGAGTGCACAGGTTGTGCGTGATTTAGGGCTTAAAAAGAGAGTGATCTTCACAGGTGCAATGGTGCCATTTTCAATTGATACGATTGAAGCGACTGCCAATCTATTTAGCGCATATGGCTTTTTACTGGCCGCAGAGGAACATGGGGTATATGTTGGCTTAAATGGTGTTATTGGAACACTTGAAGAGATCCATAAGGATAGGGAACGGGGGCTATTTGTTAAAACATAGTACGTCTCTATAAGGTTCCCTACAACGCTGGAAACAGGTTTAATTCATCTTGCCCGCAATTTTATAACCCGCGATGACGCAGATATTTGAGAACTCGCAAACGCTGTTGCATTATAACCATCGAAAATATCCGTCAAGGGACAGGGCATTATCAATTTGTCCGGTCAGTGACTCATGTCAACCATTGATATATAGAGCAACTGTCTGAATTAATTGACCTAAATCCTATATTTTTTATCTCTATCGCCGCATACTATTTGGTATGAGTCACCCCGATGTACCAGAGACAATCAGGCCACTAGCCGATGAACCCGCTCATGGGCGCATCCCCGGTAACGGTGGGATCTGGGTCGGCATATTCTGTATCTGGGTAGAATTTTTGATGCTGTTTGTCGTCTATTTTGTCGCAAAGGCTCATAACCCAGAGGCCTTTAATAGTGGGCCCGCTAAATTGGTAACGCTGGCAGGAACCTCAATCACGCTGCTACTTTTAACCAGTGGTTACTGCATGGTAAAGGCGATTGAAGCGATTCGTCGCGACAACCAAAAGGCAACACTGCGCTGGATTATCGCAGCAATCATATTGGGGTTGGGTTACCCCATTATTAAATATTTTGAAATTCGCTGGAACGTGGCGCATGGGGTCGATGGCGAAGCGGGTATTTTTTACACCGTCTACTACTACCTAACTCTAAACCATCTAGTGCACGTAAGCTGGGCTCTTCTGGGGTTATCGTGGGTTGGTATACGCACCTCAATGGGATTCTACTCATCAACCAACTATCGTACGCTTGA
This sequence comes from Chromatiales bacterium, assembly GCA_029864785.1. Lineage (GTDB taxonomy): Bacteria > Pseudomonadota > Gammaproteobacteria > Thiohalomonadales > Thiohalomonadaceae > JAOTST01. Next base: position 5,097 of record JAOTST010000057.1, read on the forward strand.
AGCTGCGGCTCTATTTTGGCATACCACCGATGTGATCTGGCTGGTTATCTTCCCCTTCTTCTATATATTGCGATGATTAAACACGCTGAAAAGATATGGCTTACACTCATCGGCCTCACCCTCGCAGGGGCATGGCTTGCCGAGACGGGTCATGCCGGATGGCCATTGACCTTAACCGTTGCCGCACTTATTGGGTTTAAGGGAATGCTTATTGTTGATCACTACATGGAGATGCGCCTTGCCAATAGGCGTATTCGACGTGCTCTGTTAATTTTTATCTCACTGGTGATGTTACTGGTCATTATCGGGTACGGGTGGGGAGATATCTTCAGGCAGATGACGCTTCTTAATTAGTAGAGGACGGCACCTCACTCTGAACCTATTCCAAAGGTCACTGCCTCATATTTCCACATGACTCATCCAGTATATCCATCAAAAGAACCACGTATAATTACACCATGAGTAAAGAGATTGAATTACTGGCACCCGGTGGAGACATCGATTCTATAAAAGCCGCCATTCTGGCTGGGGCAAATGCAGTCTACTGTGGTCTGGATAAATTCAATGCCCGTGGCCGGGCAAAAAATATCACCTTTGGTGATCTCAATGGAATTTTAAGGCTTGCCCACAAACACAACTGTGAAATTTTCTTAACCATTAATATTATTATTGTGGAGAGTGAGCTCCCGGCTCTCATCACCCTACTCAATAGACTTGTGAACACGCGCATTGATGGCATCATTGTTCAGGATCTGGGGCTCTTTTATCTTCTCAATAAATATTTTCCAACCCTTAAAATTCATGCATCGACCCAACTTACGACTCACAATAAAGGTCAAATCAAATTTTTACACCAACTGAAAGCAACGCGCGTTAATCTCTCCCGTGAACTAAATATTAATGAGATCAAAACAATCACTGATGTTGCTCACGACCACGGCATATTGACAGAAGTATTTGTCCACGGATCCAACTGCATCTCATTTTCGGGGCTCTGCTATATGAGCTCCGTCAATGGCGGGAATTCCGGGAATCGTGGGCGCTGTAGTCAGCCATGTCGAGATCAATATTTGACAACGGCTGAGGGTGTTGATTTCCCCCTCAATATAAAAGACAACTCAGCATATTCTGACCTGAGCGCCCTATCCGATGCCGGTGTCGACTCCATAAAAATAGAGGGTCGAATAAAAAAATACCACTATGTCCACACCGTTGTTGATACATGGAGGAAGCAACTTAATAATCTTTATGAACAAAATAGATTAAGTAGCGATAACAGTGATCTTAGAAAGGTATTTAACCGTGATTTTTCAAACTCCTTTTTACAGGGAGAAATAGGTAAAGATCTGTTTATTGATAATCCTCGCGATCACTCTGCAATCCATCGATCAAAAACATCCAGCGGTATTACTACCACCAATTTAACTGCCTCTAAAAAAGAACTTTTTGATATAAAAACCGAAATCATCACCCATGTTAAAGATGAGATTGAGAAATTAAGTATTGAAAAAGAGCCTCTAAAAATCACCTTTTCGGGTAACCGTGGAGAGCTACTAAAAGTATCCATTAAATCCGTTGACCACTCTTTTTGCAGCCATTCTGAAACCCCTCTATGCGAAATGGTGCTTAATGACGGTGTAAAGCATTCGTCCAGCAAGAATCGAGCATCACCCTTCGATCGTGACGCACTTTTAAAACGGTTTAAGGTACTCAATGATGGTGAGTATTTTATTCATGATATTGATATTGACGGATCATTAACAGATCTGGTGATTCCATTTAAAGAGCTGACTCTAATAAAAAATAGTATCGTGTCAACGCTCAATGGAGGCACTGCACCTATTCCTCCTGTGGAAGCCACCAAGCTACAGCAACAGCATGCTGAAAATGTACCGATGGCTCTATCCGTATTGATATCATCTAAAGATGACCTCTATCTTAGCGATGACTCAGATGATACGTCGATAGAGGTCTATTTTAAACTGCCCAATAATTTTGGCCACAGACTGTCCGAGTTTGTCGATCTATTTACAACCCATGAAGGACTTACTCCGTGGTTCCCATCAGTGCTACTCGACAATGATTATAATATCGCCATTGATTTTCTAAGAATGCTCAAACCGAAACGCATCGTTACCAATAATAGTGGGATAGCCTATGCCGCTTATCAACAAGGAATAACATGGATTGCCGGCCCCTACCTTAATCTTGTTAATTCTTATAGCCTGTTATGCTTAAAGGAAAATTTTAATTGCGCGGGCGCATTTCTATCTAACGAGATCAATAGACGGCAGATCAAACAGATCAAACGGCCAGATAATTTTGAACTCATTTATAGTATCTATCACCCGATTGTATTGATGACAAGCAGGGTCTGTTTCTTTCATCAGGTCACTGGCTGTAAGAAAAACATTGTCGATAACAAATGTATCCAGCGCTGCGAGCGGTCATCCTTTATTACCAATTTAAAAAATACCTCACACTTTATAAAGAAAGAGCTCGGCAGTTACCATAATATTTTTAATGAAACCAATTTTTTAAATACTAATATCGCCAAGGATATTCCAGATCTATTCTCTGGATTATTTATTGATTTGAGCGAGATCAAAACAGAGACACAAACCACCTCTAATAAACTAGAGATGGTTAACCTTTTCGAGAATCACCTAAAGGGAGATGTTGATGCATCAGAGAAGATCAAAAAAACTATCTTCCCATCAACTCATACCCAATATATTAAAGGTATTTAGAATTGTGCATAAACGCAATAACGAGCGCAATAAAAATTATGATTATTTGGCCGCAAGCCACCATCAGTTACTATTTTTTAAATTAGCTATATCATAGATGAGATGACAGATTCTAAAATCAGCACCCCTTATGAAATGATTATCGAGGTTGTTCCCGAAGATATCGATCAAATGGGTCATGTCAATAACGTCGTCTACTTGCGCTG
>JAOTST010000058.1 GCA_029864785.1 Chromatiales bacterium
CGCAAGAAATGCGCTCTTTGATTGATTAGCAATATCGGCGCTCTCTTTGGCATTGGTTAGAGCCTTCTCAGTCTCTTTTTGTGTAGAGATATCTCGCCAGGTACAGAATATGGCATATTCACCATTAAAGGGGATGCGGGTTAGATTGACGTCGACGGGGAATGACTCTCCGCTGCATTTTTTGTGGATCCAGTCAAAACGATTATGTCCTGTTTCATAGGCGATGCGCATCATCTCATCGGCCTTCTCCATTGATGGCTGTCCATCACTCTGTATAGGTGGAGAGAGTTCTGATGGATGGGTGTGGGTTAGCTCATCCTCAGAGTTATATCCAAGTAGATTAACCGCAGCCTGATTCGCCATAACGAACTGTGTACCTGAGATTAGCCACATCGGATCCTCTGATTTTTCAAACAGCAGGCGATACTTCTCTTCGCTTTCGTATAGCTCCTCTTCTCGTCGTTGAGCTTCGTAACGAAGCTTCAAATTCTCCATAATGTTTTGATAGAAACGGTGACCACTAGCAATAAGCATGAAGGTATAGAGCAAGACAAGAGATCCCATTGAAATGCCGAGAGTGGTCTCTGTTAATAACAGACGTAGGCTTAGCGGGATTAACATGAGCGTTAAAAAGAGGAGAATCGCGCGAAAATTGGGAGCGAGAGTGCTAGCGGATCCGGCGGTAATACCCGCAAAGATAAATCCTAGAAAGGCCTGCAGGGCAATTGATTCTGATGGGAATAGAAGAATGGCTCCCGTGCCCCAAGTAATGGCAGAGAGGGTAAGCCCGAATAGGAATTTATGTTCCCATTGGACTGTAGGGAAGGCCTCATCGGCAATACGATTAAATTGAGCACGGATAAACAGGCGATAGAGGAGGGTGCCGAGTAGCGCGACAAACCAAAATAGGAGTGTGGGTTTGGCGATTATTTCCCATAAGATAAAAATGAGGAATAGCGCGTTGAGAATGGCGGCAAACAAACTGCCCGGCAGTGGAGCATAGAGTAGCTTGAGCTGCTCTCGCTTTATGGCGTCTTTTGTTGAGTTATTTAGGTGCTGTCTCATATAGCCAAAGATAATATCAACTTTTGTACCTTTAGGAAGCGATTGCCGTGCAGGAAGTGTATTAATTTATCTAGATATACTAAAATAATGAAAATATATAAAAAACAGAAGAATTCGGTTTTGTGGAGATAGAATAATGATCGACTACTCATGTAGTTATAGTAGGGGTGTACTTTATAGATTGCTACTGCTGATGATTGTGGCGAGCCTTCTGCTTATCCTTGGCGCACAACAGATTAATCAACTCTATTTTGAGAATCAGATCACCTCCACAGGCCTCATAATCAATGGCTCGATTCTGGGTCTGTTTTTGCTTGGTATGATGAAAATTACCATCACTCTATTTGAGTATCAGACCGAAGAGAAGGCGCTCTGTAGCTTTGCGAAAGCGATGAATGAAGGCAACCATCAGCCTATCGAAGATCTTGACCCAAGGCGTATTATTAACAAGCGTTATGGATTGATTCGCAGTATGAGTAAACGGAATATAGTGATTGACCACAGTGCTCTTGCATCAATTTTGGTGGCTAATGAGAGTACCCGCATAAGCTTTCCAAAGTTTATTCATAATATCCTTATTCTAAGTGGTGTTTTTGGGACGATTGTTTCGCTATCTATCTCACTGGTGGGTGCTTCCAATCTGCTCGCATCGGCCGATGCATTTAGTAATATGGGGGTCGTCATTCATGGTATGTCTACGGCACTTTCAACAACGATTACCGCCATTGTAAGTTATGTCATATTTGGCTATTTTTACCTACGACTGACGGATGTACAGACGCGCCTTTTGAGTCGAGTGGAGGAGGTGACAACACTCTATCTGATTCCTCACTATTCAGTGACAGGTGACTCGGTTTTAACACAGGTGGGTGGCTTAATTCGCACCTTACAGAAGGTTGCACTGACGATGCAGCATAGTCAAAAAGAGCACGCCGAGGCCGGCAAGGCACTGGGTGAAGTGGCTCAAACAATTAAAGAACAGATCGTACCAATGGGTGAGAGCATTCAAGGGATAAAATCGTTGTTGCATGAAGGTTTCCGTTTACCAGAACAGAGCGCAAGTGCTCCTGTAGATGAGCCTAAATAGGATTATCTTGTGAGTTCGGCCTTTATCGACCTTAGACAGAATCACCACGCGGTAGATGGTGGAGCCAGTTTTTGGCCATCTTTTACCGATATCATGATGGTCATTGTAATGATCTTTATGCTTGCCAGCACCGTTCTCATGCTGCGAAATTATGAGCTAGTTGAAGAGTTACGCTCAACGATTGCATCAGAGAAGAAGGCTTCTGAGCAGGCGCGTGTTGCAACCCAAACAAATGCCACTCTTGAGGAGCAGATTGCCCAAGCACAGCAATATATCTCAGAGTTGCGTATGCAAATTATGCAACGAAACGAGGCCAACAAGTTGCAAAATCAGATGCTGGATGAACGGGGTAAGCGCATTGAGAAGCTGACTGGAGTCAATGCAGATCAGGCCAAGTTGATTCAGCAACAAATTGTTATTGTCGGGCAGAATAAATCAGATCTTTCCGATGAACGACAGAGGAGTGCAACACTGGAAAGTGATCTAGCCTTAAAGCGTAATGAATTGAGCGAATTAAATCAGCGCATACTCGTAATTGATGCACAGAATAGTGACCAGAAGAAACAGTTGAATCTATTGTCGCAGCAATTTAAAGATTCAAATCAACAGATGATTCTGGTGCGTGGGGAGTATGAGCAACTTAAAGTTAGATACGATAAATTGGTAAAACCTGCGCGTACCACCAAGGGAAAATATGTTGTTGATATTCGTTATGAAAAAATAAAATCGGGTGTAAAGCGAATTCAATACAAGCGTCCAGATTGGAAGGAGTTTAAAACGGTGAGCTACAAAGAGCTGCATCAACAGCTCAATATTTTGAAGAAGAGCCATCCTAAAAGTCTCTATACCAAAATTATTATCCCTGAAATTTCGGGGCTTTCCTATATCGAGGCATGGGACTTTATGCGTGAAATACTTGACCGTTACGACTATTACGGGCAGTAGAACATCGGTAAATTTAGTTTCAATTGAGCAATGCTGATACAATCTGAAACATATTTCTCATAACCCCTGTGAGTCTTTTTACCTTGGTTCACAGGCATCACGGTAAGAGCGTTGCTGTATGGAACAAATTACACTATTGGAGTCGGTTGTAGGGATTACCAGAGAGCGCGACAAAAAATCTCTGGAATACATGAGCATTGCGACATTGCATAAATATCTGGATGCAGATGCGCTTATCCTTCTTCATATTTCTCCCGGCGGAACGTCAAAACAGTTATGTGAGACGATCTCTCTACCCATCGGTGCATGTCAGGACAGACTCAATGTGTCATCAAATGAGATGGGTAGATTGTGCATAGAGGCGGATGGTGAAATTGATAAATGTATTGTTGAGGGCGTTGATCGTTCCGAAATATTTGATGATGGTTCGGTACGGCATCTTTTTCCGATTGGCCAACGTAAGGGCATAGACGCTCTATTGCTGGTTTATTGTAAACGTAACGATGCTCAAAAGGATCGATTTACGCGTGCTTTTCTGGATATCTATATCAATTTTTTGAGTGTCGTGGATGACAATGAGCACGATACGTTAACGGGACTTCTTAACCGTAAAACATTTGATAAAAATATTGCGAAACTGATCGCAGATAATCCGGCACAGGTAAAACCTGGTGGGATTCGCGCTTCTGATATACATAATCCGGGTGATGATGAGAGCCAGGTTAGTCATTGGCTCGGTGTATTGGATATTGATCACTTTAAACTGGTGAACGATAATTTTGGGCATGTCTACGGGGATGAGGTGTTGCTGCTCTTTTCTGAATTGATGAGAAAAACTTTTCGTAGTAATGACATGCTATTCAGATACGGTGGAGAGGAGTTTGTGGTAGCCCTCTCTTCGGCTACTGAAGAGGTCGCGCTACGCGCTTTTAACCGCTTTCGGAAATGTGTGGGGGATTTTGATTTTCCTCAGGTCGGTCGAGTCACTGTAAGTATTGGCATCGTTCAGATACAACCTCAAGACCATCCATCAATGATTGTTGAAAAGGCAGATCAGGCCCTCTATTACGCAAAGGAGCATGGGCGTAATAGAGTTTGTAGTTATCATCAACTGATTACTGATGGTTCTGTTATGGAACGTGAAGCAGCTAAAAATGATGTCGAACTTTTTTAACCTGTTAGTAAAGCACAATATGAATCGTTCGCTCGCTTACTGATACAATCGACCGACGCTTTTATTATTCGGATGTTCATGAAATTGCTACCCACTTCGCAGGAACTTGATTGCCTTCCCTATCGGCTACGTGATGATGTCTTGCAGACGTGGGAAAATATTGAGGAGTCGACAGGGTTCGATACGTTATTGCAGGATGATGCTTATCGATCAGAGCTTCTTACGGTGCTCGCATCGAGTCAATTTATCGCGCAACAATTCCAGCGCAAACCAGATCTTTTAAGTGAACTGATTGAATCAGGTGATCTACACCGTTCTTATACACGCGATGAGTTGAGTCAAAAACTGACCTCCGCGATTGCAGAGGTTGTAGATGAGGCGGAACTGGCAAGAGTGATACGCATCTTTCGCCAACGGGAAATGGTGCGCCTCGGATGGCGTGATCTGACCGGCAAAGCACCACTTAAAGAGGTGGTTGAGACGCTATCTGAATTGGCGGAGGCTGTGGTTTCGCAGGGATTAGGGAGGCTCTATCAGTGGCACTGCGAGCAGTGGGGCACACCATTGGATAGCGCAGGTAATCCCCAGCGGCTGGTGGTTCTGGCTATGGGTAAGTTGGGTGCATGGGAGCTTAACTTCTCCTCCGATATCGATCTGATTTTCACCTTTCCTGAAGATGGCGAAATTGAAGGGAGTAAACGCCATACCACCCATCAGCAATTTTTCGTCAAGCTGGGACAGCGGCTAATTAAATTGATTGATCATCATAGTGCTGATGGTTTTGTTTTCAGGGTCGATATGCGCCTGCGCCCGTTTGGTGATGCCAGCCCGTTGGCGATCTCTTTTGATGCGCTGGAGCACTATTACCAGACCCATGGTCGTGAGTGGGAACGCTATGCGATGATCAAGGCGCGTCCCATTGCCGGAAATACCGATGACTGTGCCGAACTGATAACGCGTCTGCGTCCCTTTATTTTTCGAAAATATATTGACTTTGGTGTGTTTGAATCACTCAGAGAGATGAAGGCGATGATCGCACGCGAGTCGGCCAAGCGCGGGATGGATCGTAATATAAAGCTGGGTGAAGGGGGGATTCGTGAGGTGGAATTTCTCGGTCAGGCGTTCCAGCTGATCCACGGAGGTCGTGAACCAACACTGCAAAAACGCAGAATTATCACCGTACTGGAGGCGCTACGGGGTCTCAATATGTTGCCCGATTATGTCGTTGATGAGCTTAATGTGGCGTATGATTTTTTACGCCGTGTCGAGCACCGGCTACAGGCGTGGGCCGATCAGCAGACCCAGCTGTTACCCGATGAAGATGATGAGATGGGTAAGGCACGTATTGCCTTTACCATGAGTTATGATAATTGGGATGCTTTCATAAATGGACTAAGGTTTCATACTCAAAAGGTGCATCAGCACTTTGAGCAGGTGCTTGCCGCTCCTCAGAGTGAGCATGAAGATTCTGAAGAGAGTCACTGGGTCGCTATTTGGGATGGATCTATCGATATGGATGAGGCGGTCGCCATTCTGCAACAGAGTGGTTACCGCCAACCACAAGAGAGCTACGAACAGATCCATAAGCTTGCTGAGAGTCGTCTGGTAAAGCAGATTAGCGCCACTGCGCGTAAGCGCCTCGATCATCTTGTGCCCTTAATACTCGGAGGTATTTCACAGTGCGACAATAGTGATGAGAGCCTGAGTCGAGTCTTGAACATTATCGAAAAGATCGCGCGCAGAAGCTCCTATATAGCGCTGTTGGTCGAGAATCCACTGGCGCTCTCGCAGCTGGTCAAACTCTGTAGTCGCAGCCTCTGGATTGCCGACACCCTTGCCGCCAATCCCAATCTGCTCGATGAACTTCTCGACCCGCGTACCCTCTATACACCGCCTTCGCGTGAGGAGCTGCACAACCAACTTAGTAACTATCTGATTCATCTTGATGCAGATGATCAGGAGGGGCAGATGGAGCTGTTGCGTCGTTTTAAAATGGCTGCGGTGCTACGTGTTGCAGCGGCTGATCTGATGGATGCCGAATCATTGATGGTAGTGAGTGACCATCTTACGGAGATCGCCGAGATTGCTGTTAATGCGAGTTTAGACATTGCCTGGCAGCAGATGGTCAGCAAACATGGTGAGCCCGCAAATAATAAAAAGGGATTGGGGGTTATCGGTTACGGCAAGATGGGGGGGCTGGAACTCGGTTACGGCTCAGACCTCGATATGGTGATGCTCTGCCATCCCGATTCGGGTGAACTGACCACCGGCAAGCGACCTATTGGCGAGATGATATTCAACCTGCGTCTTGGTCAACGTTTTAACCATATTATTGATGCCCGTACGCCCTCGGGGCGGCTCTATGAGGTTGATAGCCGACTACGCCCGAATGGTAATTCGGGGCCTCTAGTATCAACCATTGATGGCTTTAAAAATTATCTGCAAAAGAGTGCATGGACCTGGGAGTTACAGGCACTGGTGCGGGCACGTTTTATTGCAGGTGATGCCGAACTGAAGCAACAATTTGAGATGATTCGTGAGCAAATTTTGGGCGAGGAACGTGATCGTGAAAAATTGAGGCACGATGTGTTGGATATGCGCGAAAAGATGCGTGAATCTCTTTCTAAGGGCGAAGGGGGCACAAAGAGTGACAAATTTGACCTAAAACAGGATAGAGGCGGTATCGCTGACATCGAATTTATGGTGCAATACGGTGTTCTTGGGTGGGCTCATACCCATCCGGAACTTCTTCGGTGGAGCGACAATATCCGCCTGCTGGAGACGATGTCATCGTGTGAAATTATCACTCGTGACGAGGCAGAGCTTCTGGCCGATGCCTATCGACAATATCGTGCCTGCGCGCATCGTGTGAGTCTGCAACAGCAGCCTGCGGTGGTGAGCGGCGAAGAATTTAATGAAGTACGCAAGGGCGTGATCCAAGTGTGGCAACGCCTGATGAGAGTTGGAGAGTAGACGATGACGATGGACGATCAAGACGGCGTTATTTGGCTTGATGGTGAGATGGTTCCGTGGCGTGAGGCGAAGACCCACGTACTGACCCACACCCTGCACTATGGCATGGGGGTTTTTGAGGGCGTGCGCGCCTACAAAACCGACAAGGGTGCGGCAATTTTCCGTTTACAGGATCATACTGATCGCCTGTTCCGCTCTGCCCATATTTTGCAGATGCCGATGCCGTTTGATAAAGAGATCATCAATCAGGCACAGCTCGATTCGGTTGCACAGAACAATCTCGATTCCGCCTATATTCGTCCGATGTGCTTTTACGGCTCAGAGGGGATGGGGCTACGTGCCGACAACCTCAAGGTGCATGTAATGGTCGCCGCCTGGAGTTGGGGAGCCTATCTCGGTGCCGATGGGCTGGAGAAGGGGATTCGCATCCGGACCTCGTCCTTCACTCGTCATCACGTCAATATTACGATGTGTAAGGCGAAGGCCAACGGCAACTACATGAACTCAATGTTGGCACTGCAAGAGGCGATTAGCGGCGGTTACGATGAGGCGATGCTGCTCGATAACGAAGGTTATGTCACTGAAGGTAGTGGTGAGAATATCTTTATTATTCGTGATGGGATTATTTTTACCCCAGACCTTACCTCGGCTCTTGATGGGATTACCCGCAACACCATATTCCAATTTGCCGAAGAGCTGGGCATTGAGGTGCGTGAAAAGCGCATCACCCGTGATGAGGTCTATATTGCCGATGAGGCATTCTTTACCGGAACCGCTGCGGAGGTTACCCCGATTCGTGAGGTC
>JAOTST010000059.1 GCA_029864785.1 Chromatiales bacterium
ACTGGCAGAGTGCGACGGCCGAAGAGTTAATTCATCATATTCAAGAGACCGGCATGGTGGGCTTAGGTGGTGCAGGATTTCCCAGCCATGTGAAGATGCAGGTTCCGGAAGATCACGTGATCGATACGCTGGTGATCAATGGTTGTGAGTGTGAACCCTACCTAACCACTGATCATCGCCTGATGTTGGAAAAGCCGGATTCGCTGCTTCTGGGTATTCGTATTGCGCTAAAGATTAGCGGTGCCGAGAGAGCCGTTATTGGCATCGAAGATAATAAGATGGATGCGGTTGAGGCGATTAGAGAACGGTTGACAGAAAATGATCCCATCAGTGTTGGTGTGGTTAAAACCAAATATCCGCAAGGGTCAGAAAAATTATTAATTACGGCACTGTTAGATCGCGAAGTTCCATCTGGCGGATTCCCCTATCAAATCGGGGTGGTGGTCAATAATGTGGCAACACTGGCACAGTTAGGGGAGTTGATTCCACAGCGTCAGGGATTGATTGAGCGCGTCGTTACGATTGCGGGTCCAGGTGTCTCAAAACCTGGAAATTACCTGATACCTATTGGGACGCCATTACGTTTTGCTCTGGAGCATGCCGGTTATTTTGGTGATGCAAGCCGCATGATTCTTGGTGGCCCGATGATGGGCAATACGGCTGCTTCTCTCGATGTACCTGTAACCAAGACAGTCTCGGGAATCCTCGTTTTAGAGCAGAGTCAATGCTCAGATGAGCAGCAGAAAATCTACCCATGTATACAGTGCTCCCACTGCCTTGATGCCTGTCCGATTAAGCTCAATCCATCACAACTAGGACGATTGGCAGCCAAGCGTGAATATGGGGTAATGGCTGATAAATTTCATCTTAATGATTGTTTTGAGTGCGGCAGTTGCAGCTATGTCTGTCCCTCTAATATTCCACTGGTACAATATTTCCGTATTGCGAAGTCGGTTAATCGGGAGAGGGCTGCTTAATGAATCAACCTGTCGTTGAAATACGCACTTCACCGCATATCCATAGTAGTCCAACAGTGGCGCAGATTATGCGCAATGTTATCTATGCTCTGTTGCCACTGGCGGCTTTTGCTGTTTATCAATTTGGTATCAGTGCGCTGGTTTTGATCATTGTTGTCATACTCTCCACACTATTGACCGAAGCTCTGTTTGCAAAACTCTCGGGCCGTGATAATACAGTTACTGATAGTAGTGCTGCTATTACGGGGCTGCTGCTGGCACTAACACTTCCGCCCGGATTTCCGCTGTGGATGGGGTTTGTTGCCGGCTTTATTGCCATCGCTCTGGGTAAGACGCTCTTCGGCGGTATTGGATTTAACCTCTTTAATCCTGCACTTATCGGGCGCGCTTTTGTACAGGCAGCATTTCCTGTGGCGATTACTACGTGGAGCCCCGCCTTTGCGCCGGGACGATTTGTTGAGTTCATCCCTTCGACTTTTACCTTGCCCCTGATGCGTCCAGATGATCTCACGCCATGGATTGAGAAAATCAATAGTAGTCTTGGACACAGTGTTGATGCCTTCACTGGAGCAACACCCTTGGCGGCCTGGAAGTTTGATGGTGTTGCTACCGACACCATGGATCTACTAACCGGTATGGTAACGGGCTCTAGCGGTGAGAGTTCGGCGCTGCTTATTCTAGTGTGTGGTAGCTATCTGGTTGTTCGTAAGATGATGGACTGGCGCATTCCAGTCATGGTCTTATTGGGTGCGTTCGTTACGGCGCTACTGCTGTTTTTGATCGATAGTAAAGCCTACCCAGAACCGCTCTTTGTTCTCTTCTCCGGTGGTTTGATGCTTGGTGCAGTCTTTATGGCGAGTGATATGGTTGCGACACCCGTCACTCCGATGGGTGTCGCCGTTTATGGTTTGTTGATTGGTTTCTTTACGGTGATTATTCGTACCTTTGGTGGGCTGCCGGAGGGGGTGATGTACGCCATCCTGCTGGGTAATGCGCTTACGCCATTGATTGAATCGATTACTCAACCGCGCGTCTATGGCGATCAGCGGGAGAAGGGGGGGAGAGGATGAATCAGACGAGCCAAACAGAACAACAGCGTTCGTATCAGAACAGCTCAGCGATGATTATGACTCTTACTTTGATAGCGACTATCTCTGGACTGTTGGTGGTTATCGCGGTGGAGTTGACACGTCCTCTTATTGCCGAAAATCAGCGGATTGCCGTTGAACAAGCGATCTTCCAGGTGCTCCCTGATGCGCAACAGTGGCGAGAGTATCGCCTCAATAATAGAGAGCTGCATAGTGTGGACGAGTCTGATGATGGGATAGCGATCTATGCAGGATTCAATCAATACGGGCGACTATCAGGTATTGCTGCGGAAGCATCTGCTCAAGGTTATTCTGATGTCATCCGGCTTTTATATGGTTATAACCCCGCCTGTGAATGTATTACAGGGATTAAGGTTCTCAAAAGTACGGAGACTCCTGGATTGGGCGACAAGATCTATAAAGATCTCGATTTTATCGCCAATTTCAAGGCTCTATTGGCACGTTTGAATAGTGAGCATAGCGCTCTTGAAAATGGCATCGTGACGGTTAAGCATGGTCATAAGAGTAAGCCCTGGCAGATTGATGCGATCTCTGGTGCGACAGTTTCATCACGTGCAGTAGGTAAGGCGCTTAACGATTCAACACAATACCTGCTGCCACGAGTGGTCGATCAATTGGCGGTGATTAAGCCAGTTGATCCGGCTCAATCTAATGGAGATGCAAATAGTGAGTAATAAGCGCATTAAAGAGGCACCGATTACTATGGACACCTTCCTTAAAGGTGTGTGGGAAGAGAACCCAGTATTTGTGATGTTGCTCGGTATGTGTCCGGTGTTGGCAGTGACTAACTCCACGATCAATGCCTTGGCTATGGGAATTGCGACCACTTTTGTGCTGGTGGGATCTGGCGCGTTGATTTCACTATTGCGACACACTATTCCCAGACAGGTACGTATCGCAACCTATATTATTATTATCGCCACTTTTGTCACTATTGTTGATTATGTTATTCAGGCGGTCAGTTTAGAGCTCTATAATGCTCTCGGTGCATTTATTCAGCTCATTGTCGTCAACTGTATGATTCTTGGAAGAGCTGAATCCTACGCCTCAAAGAATCGAATAACCAAATCGATAGTGAGCGCACTGGGTATGGGTACAGGCTTTACAGTTGCACTGCTCTGCTTGGGAACAGTGCGCGAGATACTTGGTGCAGGAACCTTGCTCGGGTTCCCTATTTTTGGTGCGGATTTTGAGCCTTGGGTTATCATGATTCTGCCCCCCGGTGGATTCTTTGTACTGGGGAGTTGGTTATTGATTTTTGCGTTATTAAAGCAGCGTAAAACAAAGATGGAGGGCCTCGCTCGTGCCCGCTGATTCACTCACATTTATCTTTCTTAATGCACTTATTATTAACAATTTTGTGTTGGCCTCTTTTTTGGGGATTTGCCCATTTCTTGGGGTCTCTGGAAAACTTAATACTGCATTTTCGATGGGGCTGGCTACCACACTGGTCATGTTGATTAGTTCAGTATGTGCCTACTTCATTAATATGCTTTTAGTGGAATTTGATATTGAATTTTTGCGCCTAATCGCTTACATCGCCGTGATCGCTTCAGCGGTGCAGTTGGTTGAGATGAGTATGAAAAAATTTAGTCCAGCACTCTTTCGTGCACTGGGTATCTTTCTGCCGCTGATTACTACGAACTGTGCAATTCTGGGGCTGGCGCTATTTCAAACCTATCGGGAATATAATTTTTCTCAGTCACTCGCCTACAGCCTTGGTGCCGGAGGCGGTTTTATTATTGCGATTATGTTGATGGCAGGCCTGCGTGAAAAGTTGGAGTTGGCCGATGTCCCTGGAATTGCCCAAGGTGCAGCGATGACATTGATGCTGGGTGGAATTTTGTCACTTATCTTTATGGGGTTTTCAGGAATGGGGGGCGCATAAATGTTGCTTAAAATGGTTATTACTACGGCATTAATATTAACCCTTCTTCTTGGATGGTTGGTTATCCAACACCTTGCCCGCATATTTGCCAAAAGGCATCCTGAGTTGGGGCCTGCACGAGAAGAGGGGCAGGGGTGTGGATCAAGCTGTGGGTGTCAGAACAAAGGTTCATGCAAAAAAAATTAGTGGGTTAAACGATGATGAATATTAAATACCAAAGGGGTCTGTTGTGAGCGAAAATATCGTTAAATTTGAAAAACTGGGGATGTCAGATGTCCTGCGGGTTGGAGGCAAAAATGCCTCGCTGGGTGAGATGATCAGCTCGCTCTCTGCCGTAGGCGTTAAGGTCCCTGGTGGTTTTGCGACCACCTCTAGCGCTTTCCGTCGCTTTCTTGTACATGATCGGTTGGGAGAGCGCATTAACGGCCTTCTCTCCAGACTCGATACGGAAGATGTTACGGCGCTGGCTGAAGCCGGTCAGACGATTCGTGGCTGGATGGTTGAGACCCCTCTACCGGAAGATCTGGAGAACTCGATTCGAGCGGGCTATGAGATGATGTCTGAAGGGATTGAGGGCGGTGCGATTGTTGCTGTACGTTCCTCGGCCACAGCGGAAGACCTCCCCGATGCCTCCTTTGCCGGACAGCAGGAGACCTTCCTTAATGTAAAAGGGATCGATAGTGTTCTTTCCGCAGTTAAGCATGTCTTTGCCTCACTCTATAATGATCGCGCCATCTCCTATCGGGTGCACCAGGGCTTCGACCATGCCGATGTCGCCCTCTCTGCGGGTATTCAACGCATGGTGCGTTCTGAGACGGGTGCCAGCGGTGTTATGTTTACCCTTGATACCGAGTCGGGCTTTCAAGATGTTGTTTTGATTACCGGCTCTTATGGTCTTGGTGAGGCAGTGGTTCAGGGGGCAGTTAATCCCGATGAATTCTATGTTCACAAAGAGACTCTGGAGGCGGGGCGTCCTGCGGTTCTACGTCGTACTCTGGGAAGCAAGGCGATTAAGATGGTCTACGATGATAATTCGACCATTGGGCGCACCATCAAAACTGTTGATGTTTCTGGACAAGAGCGCAGTCAATATTGTTTAAGTGATGCGCAACTTGAATCGCTTGCGAGTCAGGCTATTACCATTGAAAAACACTACAATTGCTCCATGGATATTGAGTGGGCTCTTGATGGTGATGACAATGAGCTCTATATCGTGCAGGCTCGTCCAGAGACTGTTAAAAGTCGTGAAAATAAAAATGTAATTGAGCGTTATCAGCTCAATGAGAAGAGTGATGTGCGTTGCGAAGGACGTGCTATTGGCGGACGTATCGGTTCAGGACGCGCACGGGTCATTAACGATATCTCGCAGATGGATAAGGTACAGGCTGGCGATGTTCTTGTAACCGATATGACCGATCCCGACTGGGAACCGGTCATGAAACGTGCCGCAGCTATTGTCACTAATCGTGGTGGGCGGACCTGCCATGCAGCCATTATTGCTCGCGAGCTAGGGATTCCAGCCGTAGTGGGTTGTGGTAATGCAACAGAAACACTTAGTGAAGGTGAGCCACTTACCGTCTCTTGCGCGGAGGGTGATACCGGCTATATCTATGATGGTCTTCTCAACTTTAACATTCAAAAGAGTCAGGCAGATGAAATACCTGTGCTTCCAACTAAGTTGATGATGAATGTCGGAAATCCGGATCGCGCCTTCGATTTTGCCGGGATACCCAGTGAAGGGATCGGTCTAGCAAGGCTTGAATTTATCATCAATCGGATGATCGGTATTCACCCCAAGGCACTGTTGGAATTTGCGCAACAGAGCCCCGAGCTACAACAGCAGATTACTGCACTGACAAGTGCTTATGCTGACCCCGTCAGCTTCTACGTTGACCGATTGGTTGAAGGAATCAGCACCTTGGCGGCGGCCTTTAACCATAAGCCGGTAATCGTACGCATGTCCGACTTCAAGTCTAACGAATATGCCAATCTGCTTGGTGGTGAAAACTATGAACCACATGAAGAGAATCCTATGATTGGCTTCCGTGGCACTGCGCGTTACATCTCTACCGATTTTAGACCCGCCTTTGAACTTGAATGTCGTGCGCTTAAGCGGGTTCGTGATGAGATGGGCTTTACCAATGTCGAGATTATGATTCCTTTTGTACGCACGCTTAGCGAGGCTGAAGGGGTGATTAAATTATTGGCTGATAATGGTCTGGAACGAGGAAAAAATGGACTACGTGTCATTATGATGTGTGAGCTTCCCTCTAATGCAATCCTCGCCGATGAGTTCCTCGAACACTTTGATGGTTTCTCTATTGGCTCTAATGATATGACCCAGCTTACCCTTGGACTGGATCGTGACTCGGGGTTAATTGCACACGCCTTTGATGAGCGTGACCCTGCGGTGAAGAAGATGCTACACCTTGCGATTAGTGCCTGTAAGAGACAGGATAAATATGTGGGGATCTGTGGTCAGGGGCCATCGGATCACCCCGACTTGGCTAAGTGGTTGCTGGAGGAGGGAATTAGTAGTATCTCTCTCAATCCCGATACGGTGATTCAGACAGGGCAGTTTCTTGCACAGCAAGGAAAAGAGTAATATCGCTTAGCTACTGCTAATGTTGTTCCCACGCATCGGCGTGGGAATATCAATAATTAGGTATATCAATATGAAACGCGCAGCGTTCTTTCTCTCTGATCGCACAGGCATCACCGCTGAAACGATGGGGCATAGTCTGTTAACTCAATTTGAATCTATTGAGTTTGAGCAGACAAACCTCCCTTTTATTGATTCGGTAGAGAAGGCCGAAGAGGCGGTTGAAAAAATCAATGCAGCGGCTGAACGTTATGGCAGCAAGCCGCTTCTTTTTAGTACCTTGATCGATAAAGAGGTAAGAAAGATCATTGAGCAGAGCGCAGGAATGATGTTTGACATGCTTAATACCTTTATCCATCCATTGGAGGATGAGTTGGGAATAAAGTCAGCTCATGCCGTAGGGAGAACACACGGAATGGGTGTCTATTCAACCTACAAGTCGCGGATTGATGCATTGAACTTCTCTTTGGCAAATGATGATGGTAATACTTTGCGGCACTTTCCTGAGGCCGACATCATACTGTTGGGTGTCTCTCGTAGTGGAAAGACCCCTACCTGCCTTTTTTTGGCACTGCAATATGGAATTCTTGCAGCCAACTATCCTCTGATTGATGATGACCTGGAGAGCTCGCGATTACCCAAGGCACTAGAGCCATACCGAAATAAGTTATTCGGTTTATCCATTGCGCCGGAGCGTTTGCAGCAGATTCGCAAGGAGCGCCGCCCTGATAGTAGCTATGCTGAATATCAGCAGTGCCAATATGAGGTCAATGCCGTGGAGAAGATCTATCGATCCCAGCAGATCCCTTTTCTTGATACCAGCGCAGTTTCGATCGAAGAGATTGCCACCACCATTTTGCAAACCAGTGGTCTCGAACGAAGGTTGCATGGGTAACATTGCGAACCTTTTTCTGGGTTAAAAAACCCTAGACTCTTTGAATCGCTACTCCAGAGATTTCTTTCAAAATAGGCATCATTCCACTCTAAATGGGCATGTTTATATGATATATGTCATGACATGTCGATAAATTCCACATAAAAACTAAGTTTTACGATGGCATTGCCAATTTTTTTAATATTTGTATGTTATATAGCATGCGCGTAACGATAGAAGGGAGTCTATATGTGCTCCCTTGTACTATCTAAAAAAATAAAACTAAACAGATAAAATAGGGATTGAATACAATGCAATATGTTATGGAATGGAACGATTCGCTTAATACTGGAATCGATATCATTGATAAACAACATCAAAGGATCGTCGATTATATTAATAAACTTCATGCGGCTTCACTGAATAATGATCATGATGGTGTGGGCGAGGTTCTTGCAGGGTTAGTTAACTACACCATCTCCCACTTTGCCTTTGAGGAAGACCTCCATCGACAGCACGGTTATCCATTGGCAGCACCTCATAAAAAGGTTCATGACATCTTTATTGATCATGTCGCT
>JAOTST010000341.1 GCA_029864785.1 Chromatiales bacterium
TGGTCGAGTATCTGTAGCTTGTGTGCGTATCCGTTCGCCTATCCAATTTGCTTGAAGATTCCAGTTCCAGTTAGGCCTAAATCCCCAATCCATACGCAGATAGGCATCTTTATCGGCCTCATCCAAGGCTCTGGCCCCACTATCCTCCTGATTACGGAAAGTTACATTACCTGAAACTTTAACCTCTCTTGATGCCTGCCATTGAGCTTCCAACTCAATACCATCGATTGTATGACTACCACTGGTCGACTTAAGAACATTATCCAGTTTGTAATGGAACAGGTTTAAATTCATTTGCAGATCATTTGAGACTTCATATCCAAATGCCAATTCGGTAGTTTGTGACTCCTCTGGCTTTAGATCTGGATTGGGTTGCGTGTAAGTTCCTGCATATAACTCCAAATAAGATGGTGCACGAAATGCCTCACCATACATCAGTTTTGTCGTCAGCCTATCAGAACTATTCCACACCATTGCCAGACGCGGATTAAACGAACCACCAAAATCGGAGTAATGGTCATATCGGCCACCAGCCGTCAACTCCAAGGTATCAGAAATCGTCCAAACATCTTGTAGATATACATGCATTATGGTGCGTGCATTCTCTGGGGCGAAGGCATCAACGGTATCGGTGAGATCTTTGAGAGTGGGATCAACTGATGAGGTAGTAACTCTGTGTTCAACACGATAGAGATCCTGTACAGTAATCCCCGCACCTAAGCGAAGCGCATGATGTTCGATACCGCGATAGAGTCCACTGACATCTAACACATAACGGCGTTCTGCTGCACTCTGCTGGTTGATATCCCCTTCAGCATAACCGCCATTATGACCAGCGGGATGCTCCTGAAAACCATCCCCAGAAGTGTAATCAAGATGGTGGTAACGTAAATCAACGTCCACTCCCCAATTTTGACTATAGTGATCATTTCTATATAGCAGGTCGATGTTATAACGACTATCACTGGCGTGCGTCAGCGGGTCAATGACACCTCGACCAACCATGCCAACTTCCAGATCACTATGGCTTGTATAATCTGCCAGTAAACGCCAGTTTCCTTTTGCCACTGAGAAACGAATATCCTGATTACCCCAGCCATACTCGGCAATGCCCGGAGCCAATGATGGTTGCGAGTCGACAGTCTGTCGATCTGCCGCTATATAGGGATTATGGCCATCGGTAGCCGATAGTTCAGCCGTTAAATTAAGATCATAACCACTCCAGCTCCCACCATGCTGTGCCCAAGCAGTTTTTGAATTAAAGCTACCAACACGTACACCAGCGATTGACTCATTAATCTTGCCAGCCGTTTTGGTAATAACATTAATAACACCTGCTGAGGCATCTGCTCCGAAAAGAGCGGAACCGGGACCACGAATAATCTCTACTCGCTCAATTATACTGACAGGTAGACCTTTCCAGAAGATACTAAATCCATAGGTCAAGTCCCTTAAAGGAACCCCGTTAATCATCAGCAACGTCTGATTGGCATTAGCCCCTCTAAACTGAATTAATGGCCTGTTTCCAAAATAACTAGCCCTGATATGAATGCCAGGAACCCCTTCGAGCACATCTGTTAAATTGACCGCACCGGTTGCCTTAATATCATCTTCAGTAATGACAGAAACCACAGCTGGTGCCTTAGAAAGTTTCTGTTTGGTATGCGTAGAGATGGAGACCTCTTGATTCATTAGCTCTTCCAAACTTAATGAAAGAAAGTGATCTAGTCTTTCCTCGTCATCTGCATAGGCCACTACAGACGCTAATAGTCCAAGAAGCAAAGCCGTAAGTCGAACTTTATTCATAAATTTTTAAGGAGTAGTTAGTCGATACTCAAAAGCTTTAAATATTGAACAAAATATGTCCAATATCATTGGATATCGATTCCAGCTACCCTTCCCTCATTAATAGTTTTTTTATTAAAACAGCATGGTACTTTGATAATGATCAGATACCATCCTCAGAAGGATAGTACACTAACCTATGATTTTTTAATAATTCCCTACTGCGCCTCAAATATCCATATTGTTAATGCGCTTTCTTGATTTAATTAATGAACCAATTTTTTAAATTCTATTTAATAAAAAGGTTATTAATCTATTGAAGTGCCGTTTGTTGCCATACTAAAAGTAGGTGGTAGCCAAAATCAAAAGAAGTTAATGTCTCCATCCTTAACATTTGCGTTAGGGTCTTCGATCATCCCTTCAGACAACAACGATTCATAGATACAGACTCTATTTCTACCACTGTTTTTTGCGTAATAGAGCGCCTTATCCGCCTGAGCAATCACATCTGACGAGCCGGGTTGATGAACAACTTGAACCATTCCGATACTAACCGTCAATGTCTCAATTTTTGCATAGTGATGATGCGCGATGCTATTCCTGATTCGCTCAAATGCAGCCAGCGCATCGTCCGTATCGTAGGCCTTTAGAAGAATAACAAACTCCTCCCCGCCATACCGAAACAGCAGATCATAATCTCGAACACTGTTCTCCATAAGACGCGCGACGAGGATCAAAATTTCATCACCGTAGACATGT
>JAOTST010000060.1 GCA_029864785.1 Chromatiales bacterium
AACTCCAAAATCGCATCAGCAGCACGTGCACTAGCGTTCTGTTTGAGCTGATGATGTATGTCGGTAAATTGATTGACCAATCGCTCTCTTCTCTCACTATTATTCAGAAGTTCTAGTATCTCGGCCCCTAGATTCTCTGCCGTCACCTCACGTTGTGTGAACTCTTTAACAATCCCCTCCCCTGCAAGATTATTGGGTAGTGAATAGTAGAGTACGGTAAGCATTCTGCTCATGATCTGATAACTGATTTCCGACAACTTATAGGCGACCACCATCGGTTTTTTTAGCAGTAGTGCTTCAAGTGCCGCAGTACCCGAGGCGAGCAAGATAGCATCTGCACTGGCCATTACCTCATGTGACTGTCTATCTACGAGGGTTATCGGCAAATTATTACCGACCTCTTGCAAGGCATTTTCAAAGAGTCTGCGCGCACCATCATTGATAAGCGGCACTACAAAGTGGAGTGATGAATCCTGTTTGATGGCCCAACTCGCCGCCTCTATAAATGGTTTTGAAAGTCGGGATATCTCGCTACGCCGACTGCCAGGCAGCAGGGCGACTATCTTTTTATCATCGGGCAGCCCCAGTTTAGCTCTGGCAGCGGTTACATCTACATCAAGTTCGATCATATCCGCAAGGGGATGACCGACAAACTCAACCTTCATACCTTCATCACGATAGATATCAGCCTCGAAGGGAAAGAGTGTGAGCATTAAATCGGTAGAGCGTTCTATCTTTTTTACCCGTGACCGCCGCCATGCCCAAACGGATGGGCTGACATAGTGAACTGTGGGAATATGGTGTTGTTTAAGTGCGCGCTCAAGTACAAAATTAAAATCGGGCGCATCGATACCGATGAAAACATCTGGGGGATTTTGTTGCCAGTGGGCAATAAGTGATTTACGGATCTTAAGGATCTCGCGTAGGTGCTTGAGCACCTCAACCAATCCCATCACCGCCAGTTTCTCTGAGGGATATAGAGCAACGCAGCCTGCACAGACCATCTGTGGACCTGCGACCCCTTCAAATTGAACATCAGGAAGCTGTTCACGAATTGCGCTAATTAGTTCTGCGCCTAAGAGATCGCCCGATGCTTCACCCGCAACAATCGCTATTCGCATAATGATTCGATAGATTCCATTATGGAACGATTAACGGACAATTCCCCTGCCCTGCGCTTCATTCTGTTTCAGGAATTCGCAAAATTCCGCAACTTCAGGAATCTCATTTGAAAGTTCTTCAAGCTGACTCTTCGCATCTTTTAACGGGAGTCCAGAACGATAGAGAATTTTGTAGGCTTTTTTAATTCCCTTCATGGCATCAGCAGAAAAACCTTGTCGTTTAAGGCCTTCACTGTTGAGTCCATACGGCTTTGCCGGATAGCCAGAAACGGTTATATAAGGAGGCACATCTTTAAAAATAATGCTCCCCATAGCGGTAATCGAGTGTTTCCCGAATGAGCAGAACTGATGTACTACCGTATACCCACCCAAAATTGTGTAGTCATCGATATGTACATGACCCGCTAACCCCGAATTATTAGCAAGAATTACATTATTTCCAACGACACAATCATGAGCCAGATGGACATAGGCCATAATCCAGTTATCGTTACCGACGGTTGTCGTACCGCGATCTTGTACCGTACCGCGGTTAAAGGTACAAAATTCACGAATCAGATTGCGATCCCCAATCTCCAGGCGTGTCGGCTCACCTGCATATTTTTTATCTTGAGGGTCTTCACCAATTGATGAGAACTGGTAGATTTTATTCTGCTTGCCAATTGTAGTTGGCCCTTTGATTACGACATGCGGACCGATCCAGGTCTCATCACCAATCTCTACATCGGCACCGATAATCGAATAGGCACCAATTTCAACATCGTTACCGATCTTTGCTGTCGGATCGATAATCGCAGTAGGATGAATAAGGCTCATTGATTGCTCCTTACGATTCAGCCTATTCAGGCTTCTGTTCAGCACACATGAGTTCAGCACTGGCAACTACTTTATCGTCCACCTTTGCAACGGCATCAAACTTCCAAATATTACGCTTGTGCTTCAGAATTTTTACTTCAAGGATCAACTGATCACCAGGAACCACCGGTTGTTTAAAGCGGCAATTATCAATCGCCGCAAAAAAATAGAGCCCATCTTTATCAGGTTTTTCGCCATTCGTTTTAAAGGCGAGAATTCCTGTTGCCTGAGCTAGCGCTTCCATAATCAGAACACCCGGAAAAATTGGCTGTCCGGGAAAGTGTCCTGGAAAGAACGGTTCGTTTACCGAAACATTTTTGACCGCTGTGAGTGATTCACCAGGAACACACTCAAGGACTCGGTCAATCAGCAGAAATGGAAAACGGTGGGGAAGATATTCAAGGATATCCTGGATATTCATGCTACTCAATTTTATTCACCTTTAAGGTCTATTAACTCTTTTTCCAAGGATTTGATACGACGAGACATCTCATCCAACTGTTTAAAACGTGTGAAATTTTTCTGCCATTTCCGATAAGGTTGCAATGGTGTACCCGAAGCATAGTGCCCCGGTTCTTTAATTGATTGAGTCACTGCTGACATTGCCGTAAGCGTAACATTATCAGCGACCTCAAGATGCCCAAAAAAACCGGTCAGACCGGCAATGGCACAATTTTTACCAATAATGGTGCTACCCGCAACGGCTGCTGAAGAGGCTATAGCCGTATCTGCACCAATATGACAGTTATGGCCGATTTGAACTTGGTTATCAATCTTCACACCATGATCAATAATCGTATCATCAATCGCGCCACGATCAATCGTGGTGTTGGCGCCAATCTCCACATCATTACCGATAATCACTCGCCCAAGCTGGTGAATTTTAACCCACTCACCTTGATGATTGGCAAATCCAAAACCATCAGCGCCGATCACCGCACCCGAGTGGATGATTGCACGCTCACCAATCTGACATCCATAATAGATGGTTACATTGGCATTGAGAATGGATCCCTTACCAATCTGTACCTCGTCACCTAGGACGACTCCAGAGGCGATTGAGCAGTCATTACCAATAACGACATTGGCGCCGATTACAGAATGAGCACCTATCGAACTCCCTTCACCTACTGTCGCACTATCATCCACTACTGCCGTCGAATGGATTTGTTTATTAACAGTCTCATGAATAAAAAGTTCTGTAGCCTTAGCGTAGGCATAGTAGGGATCATTTACAATAATATGGTCCACTGAACAGAACGCACTATCAGACTCTTTAAGAATAACTAGCGAGGCCTGAGTAAGACTCAGATGTTTTCGAAATTTTGTGCTAGTAATAAAGGTAGCCGTATCTGAACGGCTATCGGCAAGGGGGCTAAATCCATTCAACACTTTTTCAGGATCGCCTACCAGCCTACCGGCAACATGCTGCGCAATTTCCCCTGCTGTTCTTTTCACACCCCCCCCTATTTTTATTAACTACTGCGCAGGAGCTACAGCACCTTTCTTTAGTGCTTCAATGACCTGAGAGGTAATATTAACTTTCTCATTGGCATAAACCACACCTGCTTCGAGAACCATATCAAAATTGGCCTGCTTTGCAACCTCTACAACTACAACAGCGATCTCTTGATTCAACTTCTGCAAAGCCTCTTTTCGACGCGCATTGAGATCATCAACAAAATTTTGATATGCACTTTGAAAGGCCATTTGCTTAGACTTTATATTTCTTTCAAGTTTGCGTTTCTCTGTTGCACTCATCAAGGCGCCATCTTTAACAAGCTTCTCTTCCAGTAATTTTATTCCATTCTGCTCTTCAACCAGCTTTGCCTCACGCGGTGCAAAATCTGACTGTAACTTCTCACTTACAACAGCGGCTTGAGGCGATGCTTCAATCAGCTGAGTGGTATTAACAAAAGCAATTCGGGTAACCTCTTCTGCCTGCACGACACTCGAACAGAGGAAGGATAATCCAATGACTGGAAACAACACTTTAATAAATTTCACGCTCTATCTCCTTAATTAAACTAATTACTCATTAATTAACATGCTACTGCACGCCAATCGTAAATTGGAATGACTCAACTTGATCGCCAGGCTGCTTATTAATAGGCACGCCAAAGCTAAATTTTAGAGGACCTATTGGGGTTATCCAGGCCAATGCTGCTCCCATTGAATAGCGCAGCTGTGTAAAGTCAAAACCATTTGTCTTATTGAATACATTTCCCGCATCTAAAAACAGGGAAATCCTCATCGAATCATTTTTTTCGCTCGATGATGGCGGCGGAAAGATAAGTTCCGCATTTGCCAAAAATCGAAGATCACCCCCAATTGATTTTCCATTCGTATCAAACGTACCTGTTGTACCTAAACTATAGGCCGAGTAACCTCGAACCGAATCAACACCACCCGCACGATATAGTTCAAATGGAGGGAAAGGGCTACTACCAAAAGCGCCCGCATAGGCCAGTTCTCCTCGAGTAGACAGTGTTATTTTGCGTGCTAAGGGGAAGAAGCTCTTATGGGTAATTTGTGACTTATAAAATGCTAAGCTCGTATCATTAACAGGTACTGCAGCCACTGCAGAGAGCGATGTAATACTTCCATCAGTCGGAAAGAGAAAACGATCGCGAGTATCGTGATCAATTGAAGCGCTCACTTTATAAGTATTAAACGAACAATTATTAATTGATGCTGCACTGCTACAGAAATCGGTAATCGCCATTGAGGTAGTGGCAGAGGTGTTAACCTTCGTGTGATCAACATTAAAGCCATAGCGGAACGTATTATATTCACTAATAGGGACGCCAAAACCAACTCCAGCCCCATAAGTATCAGTTGTATAATCGGCACTATCAAGCTGTGAAGCATCAGCCTTTCTGTAGGAGAGGCTGATAGTGCGACTTACTCCGTTTAACGTAGAGTATGGATTAGTCAAACTAAGGCTATAGACCGTATTTGCACTGCTGGTATTAACATTTAGACCAAAGGATTCGCCTGTACCAAGGAAATTTTTCTGACTAACACTTGTACTCAGTGTCACACCTTGCCCATCGCTATAGCCGATACCTGCACTAAAACTACCATTGGTCTCATTTTCACTTAGCCTAATATTGAGGTCAACCAAGTCACTAACACCTGTCACAGCCGGCGTACTTACAGAAACCTCCTGAAAAAACCCAAGACGTTCCAAGCGCTCTTTTGAACGCTTCACCTTCTTTGTAGATATCCATCCAGACTCCATCTGCCGAAGTTCTCGACGAACAACCTCATCTTTGGTTTGCGCATTACCACTAACATTAATACGCCTAACAAAGACCCGTTGACCTGGATCAACATAAAAATTAAGGTCAACCTCTTGCGTATCTTTATGAATCTCTGGAATAGGATTGATGTTCGCAAAGGCATAGCCCAACGAACCCATTTTTTCACTTATTTTCTCATTACTCTCTGAAACAATCGCGCGTGAAAAAATATCTTCAGATTTAATCGCTATCAATTTTAAAATATCTTCTTTAGGAAGAATTGTTTCTCCAGAAATTTTAATATCCCGAACTCGGTACTGCTCGCCTTCATTCAAATTAATAGTGATATAAATCCCATGTTTATCCGGTGTTATCGAGACTTGAGTCGAATTAATCGCAAAATTAATATATCCGTGATCCATATAATACGAACGTAATCGCTCAAGATCCCCTGCCAGCTTCTCTCGGGCATATTGATCCTGACTACTAAAGAGTGTGATAAGTGGTCGTTCACCCAGTTCAAAAAGTGCTTTCAATTTCTTATCACTGTAGGCTTTATTACCAACAATATTAAGACGTTGGATCGATGATTCATCACCCTCTTTCACTTTGACTAATACATCTACTCTGTTTCGTTCAAGCTGAAGAATTTCAGGGCTCACTTTTACATTGTATTTTCCCAAGGCCATATATTGCTCTCGCAACCCAAGCACAACTTTATCAAGTAGAGAGCGGTTAAAAATTTTTCCCTCACTAAATCCAAGAGACTTCATATTATCCATTAACTGTTCTTTGGCAATTGAATCATTACCCTCAAACTTAAGTGAGGCAATTGATGGACGTTCAACTAGAGCGACCAACAAAGTATCACCATCACGATCAAGAACAATATCTTTAAAAAAACCTGTTTTATAGAGCGCTCTTATCGCACGAGCCGTTGCGGCTTCATCAACTCGCTCATCAGGATGAATAGGAAGATAGTTAAATACCGTTCCCACCGAGATTCTCTGTAATCCTTCTACGTCTATATTTTTAACGATAAACGGTTCAAACGCCGCAGCAATACCCCAAATAGTAAGCAACGTAAATATTGATATAGTGCGTAAAAAAAGTGAATAAACCATATCTATAGTCGAACCAAATCGTTGTAGATTGCCACACTCATCAATACCAGAAGAATCGTCATACCCACCTGCTGACCAAGAACCTCCATCTTTTCAGGAAGCGGACTACCCTTGATCATTTCAATGAGATAGAAAAATAGATGTCCACCATCAAGTACCGGGATGGGCAGCAGATTGAGTACACCTAAACTGATACTAATTACCGCAATAAACCCCAAAAGTTGACTCAGCCCTGCATCCGCAGATGTTTTAGCGTACCGGGCAATCGATATAGGACCACTTAAATTTTCAACTGAAGCACGCCCGACAATCATCTCTCCAATCATCTTTAACGTAAGCGTACCAATCTGCCAACTCTTATCAAGAGCAGCTCCAATTGCATCGATAGGCCCAAAGCGCCACTCAGCACGGTATTTATTTAAAATCTCATTATCGACCAATAAAGAGACACCAATCTTTCCATAGCCATTGCCTTCACGATCAAGATGACGAGTTGGCGTCAATTTACGCTGCAGCACCCCACCCTCACGCTGAATTTGAACAGTAATCAATTTATCCGCACTGTTCTGTATTATTTTTACAAATGTGCTCCAGCTCTCTACAGCGATGCCATCTATTGAAATAATTTTATCACCATGCAGAAGACCTGCGCTTTCAGCAGCAGAACTAGTAACGACGGTATCAATCACAGGCTTAATCGCCGGCCGGAAAGGCTGCAGCCCAGTGCTCTTCGCTAAGTTTTCTGGCTTAATATCATTCTCATTAAGTCCACTAAAGTTAAGTACCTGGGAAATGGTATGTTGATCACGGCGTAACTGAATGGGCACCTGTTCGCCCAAGATGGCCCGCGGAAGCACCCCCTCGATAACCGCCTGCCAAGTTGGCGTGTTGGTGCCACCGACCATCACAATCTCATCGCCAATGCGTAACCCGGCCACAGCAGCAGGACTGTTTATCTCAACTTCCCCGACAAATGGTTTGATGCCAGGAACACCATTAATAAACATCAACCAATAAGCAAAAATAGCAAATAATAAATTAGCCACAGGACCTGCCGAAACGATTGCAAATCGTCTAATGAGTGGCTGACGATTAAACGTCCTATCTAGCTCAGACTCATCTACCGTCCCTTCCCTTTCATCCAACATCTTCACATAACCGCCCAAAGGGATGGCCGCGATGACATATTCCGTGCCATCAACTTTTCCTTTGTGCTTCCAAAGTGTACGGCCAAAGCCGATGGAAAATTTGAGAACCTTAACCCCGCTCTTACGAGCCACCCAAAAATGACCATACTCATGAACGGCAATCAACACACTCAGCACGGCAATAAAATTAACAATTGTTAGTAACGTATCGAGCATTAGACCATTTTCTCAATTAACTCTTGGGCAACATGACGCGCATCAAGATCTGTCGCTAACAACGCATCAAGATCTGTGACCTCTGATATCTCAATTTGTTGCAGTGCTTTTTCAACAACTGTAGCGATCTGCATAAAACCAAGACGCCCTTTTAAAAATTTATCCACAGCTACTTCATTGGCTGCATTGAGAATGGCTGGGGCAGTCCCCCCACTCCTCAGCGCCTCAAAAGCGAGCCGCAAACAAGGGAAGCGCTGCATATCCGGCTCTCGAAAATCAAACCGCGTAATATCAAAAATAT
>JAOTST010000061.1 GCA_029864785.1 Chromatiales bacterium
TGCATATTATGGGTAACAATGATGATGGTGTACTCATCTTTTAGCTCATAAATCAGCTCTTCAATCTTAAGTGTTGATATGGGATCGAGTGCCGAGGCGGGTTCATCAAGCAGTAAAACTTCCGGCTTAATCGCGATGGCTCTAGCAATAACCAGACGCTGCTGCTGTCCTCCAGAAAGACCAAAAGCGCTCTCGTGCAGACGATCTTTCACCTCATCCCATAGCGCCGCTCGCTTAAGTGATGATTCAACGATCTCATCTAGCTCACGACGATTATTATTGCCCTGAATTCTCAAACCATAAGCAACATTTTCATAAATCGACTTGGGAAATGGATTGGGCTTCTGAAATACCATCCCCACATTTCTGCGTAACTCAGCGACATTAACCTCAGGCGCATAGATATCTTGTCCCTCCATCAGAATAGAGCCGTCAATACGCACGCCATCCACCAGATCATTCATGCGATTAAAGCAGCGCAACAGCGTCGATTTTCCGCAACCACTAGGACCAATAAAAGCTGAAACCCGTCGTTTTGGCAGCACCATATTGACGTTATGCAACGCCTGTTTTTCACCATAGTAGAGATTGAGATTATTCACCTCTAGTGAAATGGTCTCATCTGACATATCGAGATTTTTCTGGCCACGAGTTAAAGAACTCATATCCATAGCATGACTCGTCTTTGTTGATGAGCTGGTCGTGTTATTTGTTGATTCAT
Organism: Chromatiales bacterium; assembly: GCA_029864785.1. Classification (GTDB taxonomy): domain Bacteria; phylum Pseudomonadota; class Gammaproteobacteria; order Thiohalomonadales; family Thiohalomonadaceae; genus JAOTST01. The sequence goes on from JAOTST010000061.1 coordinate 722, forward strand.
TCATAATCTTGACTCGTTACTGTTCAAGGGATTTATATTTTTCGCGCAATCTATTTCTTATCGCAATCGCGGCTAGATTAAGCACAATAATAATTGCGACTAATAGTAAGGCCGTCGCAAATACCAATGGTCGCGATGCCTCTACGTTGGGACTCTGGAAACCGACATCATAGATATGGAAACCAAGGTGCATAAATTTTCTGTCAAGGTGCAGGAATGGCCAATTACCATCTAAAGGCAGGGTTGGAGCCAATTTAACTACACCCACTAGCATGAGAGGTGCTACCTCACCTGCTGCTCGAGCCACCGCAAGGATAAGCCCCGTCATCATTGCGGGGCTTGCCATGGGTAACACCGTACGCCACAACGTCTCCGCCTTGGTCGCCCCTAGGGCAAGACTCCCTTCTCGAATTGAGGAAGGTATACGTGAAAGTCCCTCTTCAGTCGCCACGATGACCACAGGTACGGTAAGGATTGCCAGTGTCAATGAAGACCACAAAATGCCCGGCGTACCAAATGTAGGGGCTGGTGCCGCTTCCGCATAAAAGAGTTGATCGATAGAACCACCAAGGAAATAGACGAAAAATCCCAAACCGAACACACCATAGACAATTGATGGAACGCCCGCCAAATTGTTTACTGCGATGCGGATGAGCCGAGTCACAAAGCCTTGTGGAGCATACTCACGCAGATAAACTGCGGCGACCACACCAAACGGTGTCACGATAATAGCCATCAAGATCACCATCATCACGGTACCAAATATTGCAGGAAAGATTCCCCCCTCAGTATTGGCTTCTCGTGGTTCGGTTGATGCAAACTCCCACAATTTCTCGATATAAAACCCGATTTTTTGTGGAATCGACATTGCGTTGGGACGGAATGCTCGAACAATTTGTGACAATGGAATGGTGATCTGTGTTCCATCCATAATCTCTGCCTTCAAACTATCTCGCGAGATGAGTTTATAGAGATCGACCAAACGCTGCTGATACTGTTGGTACTGTTTCTCCAACACCTGACGTTCTGCTTCAATTTTATGGTAAGGGGCACTACCCGTTGCAACACCTTTTAACTCCAGAGCTCTATCCTGTAAGCGTAATTTCTCAATGTGGTAGTTGATACGACCGATCTCATCTTTCTCGATACCGTCGATCTCGCTGCGAATCTCATGGACACGACCGAGGCGACGGGTAAGCTCAGGCCAGAGGTTATTTTTGTCGCTACTCGCGACCAGATTTTCACCCTCTCGAACCTCTTTTAAGAAGCCATAAAAATTACCCCACTCCTGCCGCTCCAACACCATGACATCTTTCGGTCTCTCTGTTGATTTGATATGAGAAGCGATGATCCAGCGAAAATCGAGTCCACCGCTATCACGGTTTCCAGTTTTCAAGAGCAGACGTTGAATCGAATCTTCCTTAAACGTAAGCTCAGGTTGACTCTGTTTTAACTGCTCTTTCGAGACCCATTCATCATCATGTATCTCAGCAATCAACCGCTCAGTAGGCGCCGTAGCTGTTTCGCTATACTGATATGACATCACGGTCTTGGGCCAAAAATGGCCAAGTCCCTGATAGGCAATCAGCCCAATTAACGACACCACCATAATTAAGCTGGCACTGACTGCTCCAGCATTAAGCCAAATCAGTGGAGCGCCACTTCTATACCAATTTTTCATATTCAGAGCCTAGAGTGAACTATATTTTTTACGCAGGCGATGACGCACAATCTCTGCGAGCGTATTAACCACAAACGTGAAGCTAAGCAGCACCAGCGCCGCAAGGAAGAGAATACGATAATGGCTGCTATCGACCTCTGACTCAGGCATCTCAACGGCAATGTTAGCGGCAAGCGTGCGCATCCCTTCAAAGACACTAAAGTCCATCACGGGCGTATTACCTGTCGCCATCAACACAATCATCGTCTCGCCTACGGCCCGCCCTAAACCGATCATCACGGCCGAAAATATTCCAGGGCTGGCTGTCAGGATTACCACTCGAATAAGGGTTTGCCATGGTGTCGCTCCCAGCGCAAGTGAACCGAGGGTGAGATGTTTAGGCACACTAAAAATAGCATCCTCTGTAATCGAGAAAATGGTTGGAATCACGGCAAATCCCATAGCCAATCCGATAACGAGTGAATTTCTCTGATCAAAACCGATGCCGAATTCGTTATACATCCAGCTGCGCATATCCCCCCCGAAAAACGCCTCTTCCATCGGTAGGCTAAGGGTAAAGCTAAACCACACTAAACCGATAATCACAGGAATTAGAATCACCGCCTCCCATCCATCCGGCACTCGACGACGTATGGAAGATGGCAACTTCCACCAGAGAAAACTGGTGATAAGAATACCGATAGGCAAGATCAGCAGTACACTAAAGACTCCTGGCAGATGACTCTCCATTAAAGGAGCGAGCCATAGACCCGCAAGGAATCCGAGAATAACGGTCGGCAGTGCCTCCATAATCTCGATCGTCGGCTTGACCCACTGACGCATTCTTGGCGCCATAAAATAGGCAGTATAAATGGCACCCAATATCGACATGGGTACGGCAAAGAGCATCGCATAGAATGCCGCCTTGAGCGTGCCAAAGGCGAGCGGCATCAAACTAAATTTAGGCTCAAAGTCATTACTTGCCGAAGAGGACTGCCAGATATAGCGCTTATCATCGTAGCCTTCATACTGCACCTTTCCCCACAGGGCTCCCCAGGAGATCTCAGGGTGATGATTGGATACGTGCCAGAAATACCCCTTTCCTGCCGCATCCTCAGCAAAAACGAAATCGGCTCGCGGAGAACTTACAATTTTTGTTAGTGGATGTTCACTGACCTTCATCGACATCACAGTGCGCTGCGCCGTTGCATGGAAAATGGTGATATTTCCTTGACGGTCACCGCTAATGAATCCTTTGCGGCGCGACTCCATGGCCAGAGTGGTCACTGCCGTTTTATCGGTATCAAATGAACGAATTTTCGTCAAAAGATAGTTATGATCTTTATCTCGAACAGAGAACCACTGCGAGAGCTCACCCTGATCGCTCCCAGCAATGATTGAAATCCCACCCAGAAGAAAGTCAAAACTGGTCAGTTTTGCATCACTACTAAGAACATTGATGGTCTCAACCTTCTCTATATTATCGAGGTCCCCAATAGAAAGCACCTCTACAGCTCCAGAGTGCTCCGCTAAATAGAGTCGTTTCTGGTCAGGGTCAAGAAGAATAAAGGCCACTTTAAGTGAACTGGCATACTCTGATGAGCTCTTCTCCAAAGTGACTTCATCATCAAGCATCGAACTCTCTTTGGTAAAGCGTGCAATCTGCACCCCACCCTTTGTCGAGGTCACGATAGTCAACATCTCTTCAGAATCGCGAAAAGCGATCTGCTCTATCGCTGAGCCGGAGGGGACAATCTCCAACGGCTCTTCTCCATAGGGAAACTCAAGTTCGGGAGTCACTGTACGCAAATCATTCGGATAGCTCACCACATAACGAATTTTAAGCAGCAGTGTCTGCCCATCATCCATACCCAGCGCAAGAAGATTTTTACCTAGCTCACCAACCGCCACAGAAGAAATTTTAGATGCCGAGGGGAGTTGCTGACGAGTAATGACAGAGCCATCCTTGGTATGGAAAAAAACCACCTCGCCCGAGGTTGTAATTCGTCCACCAATATCGCCGCGCTCATCAAGGGAGAGATGAAGTGTTTTACTGCTATTCGAAGTTGTTCCTGGCATTTGATAGGCCGCGACAACTTCACTCGTAGGCGACTCAAATAGTGGCCATACAACAAACACCAGATAAAAGAAGATCAAAACGATGGCGGCAATGACACTGATACCACCGAGCATAACGCCATAGCGCACCAGCTTATCTTTTAACAAACGCCATTGCTGGCTTGAGTCGCGGTTAAATTGTGCCATAAAAATCGATCATCGCAGAGATTGTGTGGTGGACAATGATAATGGATTAATATGACAGTAATGTGACAAACCCGTGCTTAGACCCCGCTTTCACTGAGATAACGGGTATTTTCTAAACAAAAAAAAGGCGTACCCGCAGGCACGCCCTTCAGAACTGATCAGGCTCTATTTCAAAAAGGCCTTAAGCTGTTTATCTACCACTTTCTTAGGAAGAGGAATGTAGCCATCTTTAACGACAACCTGCTGACCGCTCTGTGACAGAACCATCTTCACAAACTCTTTTTCAAGTGGTGCAAGTGGCTTATTAGGGCGTTTATTAACATAGACATAGAGGAAACGGCTTAACGGATACTTACCACTGAGTGCATTCTCTGACGTCGCCGCAATAAAAGGCTTTCCAGGCTTTTTAGTTAGGGCAACAGCCTTAACACCTGAAGTTTTATAGCCCACACCCGAATAACCGATACCGTTTAGCGAGCGAGAGACCGATTGAACAACAGATGCTGAACCGGGTTGCTCATTAACACTATTTTTGTAATCACCCTTACAAAGTGCCTTCTTCTTGAAGTAACCATAGGTGCCTGAGACCGAGTTACGACCATAAATTTGAATCTTCTGCTTACCTAGGTTACCGGTCACACCCACATCACTCCAGCTGGTTGCATCACGCTTCGCACCACATTTACGGGTTGCCGAGAAGATGGCATCAACATCAGGAATCGTCAGTCCTTTAATTGGGTTATCTTTGTGTACATAGACAGCCAGTGCATCAATCGCAACAGGAATCGCGGTGGGTTTATAGCCAAATTTTCGCTCAAACGCCTCAAGCTCCTTATTTTTCATCTTACGGCTCATAGGGCCGATATTTGATGTTCCTTCAGTGAGTGCTGGAGGTGCCGTAGAAGAACCCGCAGCTTGAATTTGAATGTTAACGTTAGGATAGACTCGTTTAAACTCTTCAGCCCATAAGGTCATCAGATTAGCCAGCGTATCCGATCCAACGCTTGAAAGATTACCTGAGACACCGCTCGCTTTGTGGTAAGTAGCAAGCCCCGGGTCAACACTACTTCCCGCTTGGGCTTGAAGTGAAAACATTGATGTTGCCAGTAGAGTACCAGCCGCAAACATAGATGACAGACGCATCGTTTCTTCCTCAGTTATTAAAAAGTGAGCCCATTATGCGTTCGCTAGATGACAGTAGTGTGAAAGGAATGTGACAGTTTTATTAAATTTTACCGACTATTTTTGTCGAAAACCTGTTCAGAATCAAAGTGGCAACTAAATTTACTCCCCACGTTAAGAGTACTATCAACCTTAAGTTGTGCGTTATGGCGATTAAGGACATGTTTCACAATCGCCAACCCCAGACCTGTTCCCCCCATATCACGTGAGCGTCCGGTATCAACACGATAGAAGCGCTCGGTGATTCGATTAATATGTTGAGCCGGAATGCCTATGCCGCTATCAATCACACTAAGAGCCGCCCCTCCATTATCCTCTTTAGACCAATCGATATGGATGATTCCATCAACGGGCGTATAGCGAATTGCATTGGTAAACAAGTTGTTAAAGGCACTATAAAGCTCACGCTCATTGCCCATCAAAAAAGTATTTTCATCTAGATTGAGCTCAATGCGAATATTCTTCGCATTGGCCAGTGTCTGTCCACCATTGACGATCTCCTTTATCAACGTTGCCACCACAATTCGCATCTGTTCCCGCTGTTCCTGACGCTGCTCCAGCTTCGATAGCAATAGCAAATCTTCAATAAGGTTGCCCATCCGATCGCTCTGTTGCGCCATCATATCAACAGAAGGCATCCACTCCTTAAGATTTGGATCCGCAGCATCACTCATGTTCTCAATAAATCCACGAATGACCGTCAGCGGTGTACGCATCTCATGTGAAACATTCGCAACAAAGTCTCGCCGCATCTGTTCAAGCTGTTGTTGCTGACTCACATCCCGCGCAATCAGCAGTGATTGATTATGAGCCAACGGAATGTGCCATACCTGTAGCGAGAGATTTTCATCGACCGGCGCAGGAATAGTGAATCCACTCTCACCAGCCTCACTATTAAATTTCTGTAAAAAATGGGGATGACGAATAAAATTACTAATCCTCTGTCCCATATCTGAAGATTGATGCAGTCCCAACAACTGCTTCGCTGCCTGATTGAACCAGACAATGGTATCGCTCTCTCCCAACAGGACTGCCGCATCAGGCAGTGCCGAGGTCATCTCCTGAAAACGCCCAACCATTTGAGCCAAACGAGTTTTACGCCGATGGTGACTCTGCTGACGGCGATTGAGCAAGTGAAAAATCTCCCCCCACATACCATTCGCTTCAGGGGGTGGATTATTTCTCCCCTTCTGCAACCAGCGCAGCAGCTTACGTTGATAGTAGAAATTCCATGTCGCAACCACCAATAACGAGATAAATAGCATCCCGGCCATCTCTCCAGTAATAGAACCTAGAAGGAGTCCTGCGATTAGTGTAAATATGACAAATTGCATCTAATTTCCTATATAAACAATAGGTTATGCATTGTTTATTGAAAACCGGTAGCCGCTGCCACGGACCGTTTGAAGATAACCCTCAACCGAAAATGGCTCAAGTGCTTTACGCAGACGACGGATGTGAACATCCACTGTTCTCTCTTCAATAAAGCTGCCACGACTCCAGACTCTGTCTAAAAGCTGATTGCGACTAAACACCTTTTCGGGATTACTCATAAAAAATCGTAACAGCTTGAACTCTGTCGGACCGAGCTCAACCAGCCACTCCCCAACCATGACTCGATGGCTACCACCGTCAAGCTCTAATAATCCATGTATGATCAGATCTTCTGCTTTAACAGAATTGCTGCGACGTAAAACAGCATTAATCCGGGCAATCAATTCACGCGGAGAGAAGGGCTTGGTCATATAGTCATCTGCCCCCCAATCAAGTCCCTTGATTTGATCACTCTCATCAACCTTTGCCGTGAGCATAATAATGGGCAGCTCTTTACTTACATCATCTCGGCGTATTTTTTGAACAAGATCAATACCAGTCATCCCTGGCATCATCCAGTCGAGTAACAGCAGATCCGGCATTGAGTCGGCAATCTTATTGAGCGCTTCATAGCCATCCGCAGCCTCTTCCACCTCAAATCCATGGCGAATCAATGACTGTATTAGCATCATCCGAATTGGTGCTTCATCATCAACTACAAGAATCTTTTTTGTGCTCATCGCTCCAACTGTCCCAGTTTTTATTTCCAGTGGTGGATAAAATCAGCTATTTAGCCAGAAC
>JAOTST010000343.1 GCA_029864785.1 Chromatiales bacterium
CGTTACTGTTTAACTTCAAGCAACAATCATTAGAGTCAGAGTAAAATTAATCTCCTCTGACCCTATCGATTGTCTCTTAACACAAGCTTGGGTTATGCCGCATATTTCTCCTTGGCCTCTTGGGCGACTCTTGCCTCATCCACAGAGTAGGCCGCACCCGACCAAAGCATCTCGTAGGCGATCTCTTCGTTGCCGTTCTCGCACAGTTCCAGCACATCTTCGAATAGTGGTTGAAAAGTGTTCGATTTGTGCGACTCCTCGTGCTCTGCAAAGGATTTCCAGAAGGTGATTATCAGCGCCTCCTTACCTTTAAGCGGACTCGCAACCGCCTGCCCCACCGTGGAGCCTTCGTTGGAGACCGCGCCGGAGTTTAGAGAGACAAAGCCCCCTACAAAGCCCGTGGTGGAGTGGTATGTTTTGACGTTCTCGCAGAGCATGGCAACACGCTCTTGCAGGTCATCGACGTTATACTCTGGTTTAAGAATCACGCGGTTAACGGTTACTATTCCGTCGTGGGGGAAATTATTGATCAAGCTACTGGCCATAACGCACCTCTAATGTATTTAAAATATAGGCAATTAATAACCTACTTATATGCTAAGGTAATGGCGTTATAGAAATATTCAACCCTTTCTGATGATTGGTTCAAAGAACCCTATTGAAACTAAGTGATTGAGTTTTTACAATAGCGCCCATATATAGATGAGTGGGTCTAGTATTGGCCTCCTCACTATTATTTATTCCACAACATTACCCATACCCTTAGGAGAACATGTGTCCGACACCGATCTAGAGCTACAACTCACCGTTTGGAAAGAAATGGCGATTACCAAGCAGCATTTAATGCTAACGGCTACCAATGCCTTAAAGCTGGACGAGGACTGCTCTCAAGAGGAGCTTAAAGTTGCTCTAGAGGCCGCCATCAAGCGCTCTATTGAGGCCGATGCTGACATTAGCCAAGCCGAGGAACAGGCCAAGAGCGCTATCACGACGATGGAGAAGAAGCTCGCAGAGAGCGAAAATGCGCGGGATGTCGCTGAAGCCGCCCAGAAAAAACTTCAGCAACAGCTCGAAGATGACCGCGAGAATAGTGCTAAAGAGGTGAAAAAACTTCAGGCGACTATTGCCGAGAAGGATCGCGCACTCAAGGCGATTAATACCGCTTTGTCTGACACGCCAGAAAATATTCTGAAGAAGATGAAAACACTCAAAAAGCAGAAGCTGGATGAGTCAAATGCCCGCAAGCTGGCCGAAAAGTCCGCTTTGACCTTGCGCAAGGAGAAAAAGGATCTTGAGCAGACCATCAAAGAGATGGAGGCCGAGCAGAAGGAGAAGGAGGAGCAAAAGGATGATTCTGAACCGACCAAAGAAGAGACCGTTAAAGAGTCAAAATAAAATTAGTTTTCTCTTCTAAATTAGACCGTTGTTTCGGTCAATGCTCAATTTTACTCAGGGATATTTGGAATCTTAGTGGTTTCACCTTTGTAATTTCGCAGCGTGTACTCTTTCTCATTTTTATCGACGATATAATAATCCGGCATTAGAGGGATCTTACCAATTTTGGTTGCCAGTACATACATCGGTTGAGCAAGACCCGTAGTATGTCCGCGTAGAGCATCACGGATTAACTCAGCCCCTTTTTCTACTGAGGTGCGGAAATGGTCAATGCCCGGAGCCGGTTCACAGTAGAAAACATAGTAGGGTTTGATACGAACCGTCAGTAATTTCTGATGCAGTTCTCTGAAGGTAGGCACATCATCGTTAATCCCCTTCAGCAACACCGCCTGATTTCCTACATTGATACCGCAAGTCATCAATTCGTAAACCGCTTTTGCGGTCTCTTCCGTGATCTCTTTGGGATGATTACACTGCGTGTTGATCCAGATAGGGACTCGGTGAAAACCGCCTAGCGCCTTTTTCAGTCCTTCGGTGATACGTTGTGGCAAGACAATGGGTAGTCGGCTGCCGAAGCGAATCATTTGCACATGGGGTATCGCGCGAAGCTTAGCAATCAGATCTCCCAGCTTATCGTCAGACAAAAGCAGAGGGTCTCCACCGGTAATCAAAACGTCACGAATCTCTGGATGTTCGGCAATCCAATCGAGCCCCTCTTGAATATCAAAACGTAGCTTTAGATCCTGATCGACAATCACCTCTTTGCGGAAACAGTGCCGGCAATAGATGCCGCAGGTTTCAATGACTGTAAAAGCGATACGATCATGATATTGACGGGCAATGCTGTCAGGCCGGACTTCATCCGTATCCCTGTTCTCTTTATAGACTAGGTAATCATCCATCCCAAACTCATTCACCTGCTCCTTGGAGGATGGAATGACCTGCATTCGGATGGGACAATTGGGATCATCCTTGTCCATCAAGGATGCAAAGTAGGGGGTTGTGAGCTTCCCCCAATATAACGGATGGATTTAGTGAGAGGCATATCTCTCTTCGTATTCCACTGGGCTTAAATAGCCCAAATACGAATGACGTCTCCGTCTATTGTAAAAAATTTCAATGTACTCAAA
>JAOTST010000342.1 GCA_029864785.1 Chromatiales bacterium
CGAGCTGATTCTAAACAGCGGCTATGGTGATGCGATTCTGTTTGATTCGGTACGACAGGCCTATGCAGAGGCCAGTAATTTGGCCCTAAAAGGGGACCAAATTATCGTTTTTGGATCCTTCTTTACCGTTGCGGACATTTTAGGGTTAGAATCCCCCCTGTCGGAGAGGAGAGCCCATTGAATCAGCAGTTAAAACAGCGAATAGTCGGAGCCATTGTCCTTATCTCTGTAGCCGTTATATTTGTACCGGCTCTGTTGGATGGCAGTAAAAAAAATGTCTCGCCTCTCATTGAGCGAAAGATACCCCAGAAGCCTAACTTCTATTTTGAAGAGATCAAGCTACCAAAGTCTATCGATGCAGGAAAACCACCGTCACGCATCATTGAGAGTAAGCAGGATGTTACTCCACCTTCTGTGAAGCAATCCGTTAGCGCAGCGCCAAAGACGTCGGTGGTACAAAAAACAGCGGAATCATCACCTGCAACGTCTGCAAAGAGCAAAAATCCCAAGATTGTTATCAATTCTCCGTCGGCATGGGTTGTTCAGGTTGCCAGCCTTACCAATTCAAAGCGTGCACTTGAGCTAAAGGGGAGGCTTAAAAAGGCAGGATTTGTCGCCTTTGTTGAAGAGATCTCTAACGGTGGAAAAAGGTTCTATCGCGTCCGTGTCGGACCTGAGTTGAAACAGGAAGAGGCTAAATCACTTCAAAAACGGATTAAACAGAAAATAAAGATGGATAGTAGTGTTATGCGCTACCACCCACTGTAAATTATTCAATTTAATTCGACCCAAGTTAAATGATTTCGGTAAAATAGAATCTAACAACAGATACGGTATCTATGGAAGCAATACAGACATCTTTAAACTGGCTTGATTATGCCATTTTAATCATTATCACCCTCTCAGTTCTCATTAGTATTATTCGTGGTTTCACGAAAGAGGCTCTTTCATTAGCGGGTTGGATTATTGCAGGTTGGGTTGCGCTGACCTTTTCTGAAAAAGCCGAGCCGCTACTCAGAGACTATATTGAGGTGCCTTCGATTCGGCTGCTGGTTGCCTTTATTGCGCTCTTTATTATTACCCTGTTTCTTGCTGCATTTGTAAATTACCTTGTATCACAGATGGTTAAGAAGACAGGCTTGAGCGGAACAGATCGGATGATTGGCGTCTTGTTCGGGGTCGCTCGTGGGGTAGTGATTGTTGCCCTTTTAGTGATGGTTGGCGGTATGACGCCACTACCACAAGATCCATGGTGGGGAGAGTCACAATTTATCCACTATTTTGAGTCGATTGCTCAATATATCAGTCAATTTTTGCCAAATGATTTTGTGGCAAATCTTCGTTTCACTTAATTTTTACCCACTCTCTTCAGGAGCATAATCTATGTGCGGTATTATCGGTATGGTTGGCAAAAGTAGTGTCAATCAGGCGATCTATGATGGATTGACGGTTCTACAACATCGTGGGCAGGATGCCGCTGGAATCATGACCTGTGATGATGAACGATTCTATCTTCGTAAGGACAATGGACTGGTAAAGGATGTTTTCCGTACCCGTCATATGTTGAGCTTGCTAGGCAACATGGGAATTGGACATGTGCGCTATCCAACTGCCGGATCATCCTCGTCAGCTGACGCACAACCCTTTTATGTCAACTCACCTTACGGTATTGCTTTGGCACATAACGGCAATCTGACCAATGCGGTCGAGCTTAAGGATGCGCTTTTTCGCAGTGATCGCCGCCATATTAATACCACTTCAGACTCTGAAATCTTGCTTAATATTTTTGCTCACGAATTGCATACCAATGGAGCGATTGAGCTTAAGAGCGATGACATTTTTGATGCGGTAGAACAGGTTCACAAACGCTGTAGTGGCGGTTATGCCGTGGTCTCCCTGATTATTGGTCGAGGCATTGTCGCTTTTCGAGATGCCTTTGGGATTCGTCCCCTGATGATTGGCGTTCGCCGAGCAGATGATGGCGATGAATATATGGTCGCCTCCGAGAGCGTGGCGATTGATGTACTTGGATTTGAACGCCTGCGTGATGTGGAGCCGGGTGAAGCAATATTTATCGATAGCGAAGGAAAGCTCTTTTCACGCCAGTGTGCTGAAAATCCCACCTACGCTCCCTGCATCTTTGAGTTTGTCTACTTTGCTCGTCCCGATTCGATTATTGATGGGCTTTCGGTCTATAAGTCACGCCTGCGGATGGGTGAAAAACTGGCCGATAAGATTATGCGTGTCTTTCCCGAACACGATATCGATGTGGTCATCCCAATCCCCGATACCAGCAGGACTTCTGCCATGCAGTTGGCCAATAAACTAGGGGTTCCGTATCGTGAAGGTTTTATCAAAAATCGTTATATCGGTCGTACCTTTATTATGCCGGGACAACAGCAACGTAAGAAATCGGTCCATCAAAAGCTTAATGCGATTGATCTTGAATTTAGAAATAAGACGGTTCTGCTGGTGGATGACTCGATCGTTAGAGGAACCACATCTCAACAAATCATCCAGATGGC
>JAOTST010000063.1 GCA_029864785.1 Chromatiales bacterium
TTGTCTGTGCCATTGCTCTTTTTAGCCAAATTGAGTGACATTCCATGAAGGACGACGGTGTCCATCTCTACCGCTTTGCGTAGTAGTGGTAGCAACTTGATCTTGATATCGACTTTTTTGACCCTAGCAAAAGCACTGTCACCAAACCCTTTGGCGTTACTTAGTGACATCTCTCCAAGCTCAACGCCAATCCATGGAAATAGCGAGAGTTTAATCTCTCCTTTGATATCCAGAGTGCGCCCGGTCTTCTCTTTAACGACACTGCTCATCTGATCCCGGTAGTCATTGGGATCGACAAATAGGGGAATGGCGATCATTAGAATAATGGTAAGGCCAACCAATAGACTCAGTAGGTACAGCAATCCTTTTACAATTTTACCCATCAGTAATGGCTCCAAAATTTTTTGATTTGACAACTATATGGGATTGTAGCGATAGATTTAACCGTTAGCGCAAAATAAATCAAAAAAGATCACCGATCTTTGTCGTTTACAAATGGACAAATGGGGGGGGATTCCAGTAGAATCCGCATGCTTTAAAGGAGTGCTCCTTTAGAGCCAAATTTATGCGAGCGGGAGGTGACCAATAGGGCTTCCCGTTTTCTGTATCTGACTCTTGGAGGTATTACCTTTGCGCCCATCTGCTCTGCTAGCTCTTGAAGATGGCTCCCTGTTCTGGGGTGAATCAATTGGATGTGAGGGAGAGACCGTTGGTGAGGTCGTTTTCAACACGGCCATGACCGGTTATCAGGAGATTCTGACCGATCCCTCCTATGCGCGTCAGATCGTTACTCTGACCTACCCCCACATCGGCAACACAGGTACCAATAGCGAAGATGAAGAGTCCGGCGAAATTTATAGCGCCGGTTTGATTATTCGTGATCTGCCACTCCTCTCTAGTAGCTGGCGCGATCAGAAGCCTCTCGACCAATATCTCGCCGACAATAGTATGGTGGCGATTGCTGATATCGATACTCGCCGTCTTACCCGCATTCTTCGAGAGAAGGGGGCACAGAGTGGCTGTATTATTACTGGTGTCAATCGCGATAGCATTGATAGTGAGGCCGCGATTAGTAAGGCGCAGGGATTTGCCGGTCTCAAGGGGATGGATCTAGCCAAAGAGGTGAGCACTAAAGAGAGTTATAACTGGAGTGAGGGTAGCTGGTCCCTTACCGAAGGACATCAAGCGATTGATGCTTCTGATCTGCCTCACAAGGTCGTTGCCTACGACTTTGGTGTAAAACGTAACATATTGCGGATGTTGGCCGACCGTGGCTGTGACCTGACGGTGGTACCGGCACAAACTCCTGCTGAAGATGTGCTGGCGATGAATCCTGATGGAATCTTTCTCTCCAATGGTCCGGGTGACCCCGAGCCATGTGACTATGCTATTGAAGCGATTCAAAAAATTACCGAGGCGGGTATTCCCACCTTTGGCATCTGTCTGGGTCATCAACTGCTAGCGTTGGCCAGTGGCGCCAAGACTGAGAAGATGAAGTTTGGTCATCACGGCGCCAACCATCCAGTACAAGATATCGATAGTAGTGAGGTGATGATTACCTCGCAAAATCACGGCTTTGCTGTTGATGAGGCGTCGCTGCCGGAGAACATGCGTGCCACTCATCGTTCGCTATTTGATGGTTCGCTACAGGGGATTCACCGGACCGACTGTCCCGCATTCAGTTTCCAGGGACATCCCGAGGCGAGTCCTGGTCCGCACGATGTAGCCCCGCTGTTTGACCACTTTATCGACCTTATTAAACAAAGCGAAGCCTAAGCCATGCCAAAACGTAGTGACATAAATTCGATTCTTATCATCGGCGCTGGCCCCATTGTTATTGGTCAGGCGTGTGAGTTTGACTACTCTGGTGCGCAGGCGTGTAAGGCGCTGCGAGAGGAGGGATACAAGGTTATTCTGGTCAACTCCAATCCTGCGACCATCATGACCGACCCGGAGATGGCCGATGCCACCTATATTGAGCCGATTACCTGGCAGGTAGTTGAGAGGATTATCGAAAAAGAGAAGCCCGATGCGCTCTTACCCACCATGGGTGGTCAGACCGCACTCAACTGTGCCCTCGACCTTGCCCGTGAAGGGGTGCTGGAGAAGTATGGGGTAGAGATGATCGGTGCGGACAAAGAGGCGATCGATAAGGCCGAAGACCGCGATAAGTTCCATAAGGCGATGACCAAGATTGGCCTTGATATGCCCAAGGCGGCCGTTGCCCACTCTATGGAAGAGGCGTGGCAGGTACAGGCGCAGGTCGGCTTCCCCACCATTATTCGCCCCTCATTCACCATGGGTGGCTCCGGCGGCGGTATCGCCTATAACAAAGAGGAGTTTGTCGAGATCTGCGAACGCGGCCTCGACCTCTCGCCCACTAATGAACTTTTGGTTGAAGAGTCGATCCTCGGTTGGAAAGAGTATGAGATGGAGGTGGTGCGTGACCGTAAGGACAACTGCATCATCATCTGTTCAATAGAGAACTTCGACCCGATGGGGGTTCACACCGGCGACTCGATCACCGTAGCCCCAGCGCAGACACTCACCGATAAAGAGTACCAGATTATGCGTAATGCCTCGTTGGCAGTACTGCGTGAGATTGGTGTTGATACAGGTGGTTCTAATGTTCAATTTGCTATCAATCCTGCCGATGGACGGATGACCATCATTGAGATGAACCCGCGGGTTTCACGCTCTTCGGCGTTGGCATCCAAGGCGACCGGTTTCCCAATTGCCAAGGTGGCTGCCAAGCTGGCGGTTGGCTTTACCCTTGATGAGTTGACCAATGACATTACCGGTGGTGCGACCCCTGCATCGTTTGAGCCTTCGATCGATTATGTTGTTACCAAGATACCTCGGTTCACCTTTGAGAAGTTCCCCAAGGCGGACTCGACTCTAACCACTCAGATGAAATCGGTGGGAGAGGTGATGGCTATCGGTCGTTCGCAGCAGGAGTCGCTACAGAAGGCGTTGCGCGGCATGGAGATTGGAGTCGACGGTTTTGATGAGATGGTCGATCTTAACGATGAGACTGCTATCGAGACGATTCGCCGCGAAATTCGTCGTCCTAGTGCGGAAAGAATTTTTTATGTTGGGGATGCCTTCCGCTCCGGTATGACCCTTGAGCAGATACAGGAACTGACTCATATCGATCCCTGGTTCCTGGTACAGATTGAAGAGCTGATTAAACTTGAAGCTGAGGTGCGCGAGCGAGGCGCTGCCGACCTCGATAAAGATTTCCTCTTTAAACTGAAACGTAAAGGGTTTTCCGATCGCCGTCTGGCTAAATTATTGGGGTTGCGTGAGGGCGAGATGCGTAAGCTGCGTCACGAAATGGCAATACGCCCTGTTTATAAGCGAGTTGATACCTGTGCCGCTGAATTCTCCACCTCAACCGCCTACATGTACTCCACCTATGAGGAGGAGTGTGAGGCCGCGCCCTCTGACAAAGAGAAGATCATGGTTCTTGGTGGCGGTCCCAACCGTATTGGCCAGGGTATTGAGTTCGACTACTGCTGTGTGCACGCTGCGCTGGCGATGCGCGAAGATGGTTACGAGACCATCATGGTCAACTGTAATCCAGAGACTGTTTCAACCGATTATGACACCTCAGATCGACTCTATTTTGAGCCGCTCACACTGGAAGATGTTTTGGAGATCATCGACCTAGAGAAGCCCAAGGGGGTGATCGTTCAGTATGGTGGCCAAACCCCTCTCAATCTGGCGCGCGACCTTGAAGCGGCCGGTGCACCTATTATCGGAACCTCACCTGATTCAATTGATCTGGCTGAGGATCGTGAACGTTTCCAGAAGATGATCGATAAGCTCGGTCTGCGTCAGCCACCCAATCGCACGGCACGCAATCCCGATGATGCGGTACGCTTGGCTGAAGAGATCGGCTATCCATTGGTGGTACGCCCATCCTATGTATTGGGTGGACGTGCAATGGAGATCGTCTTTAACGAGGCGGAGCTACGCATCTATATGCGTGATGCGGTAAAGGTCTCCAATGAATCACCAGTACTGCTTGATCGCTTCCTTGACGATGCGATTGAGATTGATGCCGATGCCATCTGCGATGGTGAGAATGTCCTTATCGGCGGTATCATGGAACATATTGAACAGGCAGGGGTTCACTCTGGTGATTCGGCCTGTTCGCTGCCACCCTACAGTCTCTCTGCCGAGATACAGGACGAACTGCGTCGCCAGCTTACCGTGATGGCCAAAGAGCTGAAGGTGATCGGTTTGATGAATACCCAGTTCGCCATTAAGGGGGACGATGTTTATGTACTTGAGGTCAATCCTCGTGCATCACGTACAGTACCTTTCGTATCCAAGGCGACTGGTCGACCATTGGCCAAGGTGGCAGCGCGCTGCATGGCAGGTCAGAGTCTTGAATCACAAAATGCACTTGATGAAATTGTACCTCCCTACTTCTCAGTCAAAGAGGCTGTCTTCCCCTTTATTAAGTTCCCCGGTGTTGATCCCATTCTCGGCCCTGAGATGAAGTCGACCGGTGAGGTGATGGGGGTAGGCCGTACCTTTGGTGAGGCCTACAATAAATCGCAGCAGGGGGCGGGCGTTACGCTGCCTACCGGTGGCCGTGCCTTTATCAGTGTGCGTGATAACGACAAGCCAGCTGCAGTACGTGTGGCATCTGATTTGGTTGAGTTGGGCTTTGATGTGGTTGCCACTCGAAGTACCGCTCTGGCAATTCAGGAGGCGGGTATCGCTTGTGAGCGGGTCAATAAGGTGACCGAGGAGCGTCCTCACATTGTGGATATGATCAAGAACGATGAGATTAGTTTTATCGTCAATACCACCTATGATAAGCAGGCGGTTGCCGATTCTTACCTGATTCGTCGTGAGGCGTTGCAGCACAAGGTCACCTACACCACTACTTTGGCAGGCGCTTTGGCGATGACCCGGGCAATGAAAAAACGTGAGCAGACCGATGTTAATCGGCTGCAGGATCTACATCAGGAGCTAAATTGATGGATAAGGTACCGATGACCCTTAAAGGGGCCGAGGCTATTAAAGCCGAACTGGATCAGCTCAAATCTGTTGAGAGACCCGCAGTCATTAAGGCTATTGCTACGGCGCGTGAGCATGGTGATCTGAAAGAGAATGCTGAGTATCACGCTGCACGTGAGCAGCAAGGTTTTATTGAAGGGCGTATTCAGGATATTGAGGGCAAGTTGTCCAATGCCCAAATTATCGACCCAACCACTGTTGCGGCGGGAGATCGCATTGTGTTTGGCGCGACGGTTAAACTGTTTGATGTGGATAACGAACAGGAGGTCACTTATCAGATCGTCGGTCTGGATGAGGCGGATATCAAACAGAACAAAATTTCGGTGACCTCACCCATTGCTCGGGCGCTGATTGGTAAGGAGCTTGATGATGTTGCTGAGGTTCAGGCTCCTGGTGGTATGCGTGAATATGAAATTATTGAGGTAAGCTATCAATAATTGTGTGCTTCGTGCCCTTGTAAGAGGGGAGAATAGAACAGACTAGAGGCGTCTATTTGGGGAGTTTAAGTACAGGCTCTTCAGCTGAGCGGTAGACAAGAGCGATATGCCCAATGCGCTGTACCAGTTCACAGTGAGCCGATGCACACAATTTTTCGATAAGCAGGTCTCTCTCTTCACGGTCTTCGGCATTGACCCGAACCTTCATCAGTTCGTGATGTTCCAGCGACTGATTGAGCTCAGCTGCTACTCCGTCGCTAAAGCCGCTACCTCCGAGAATAACGATAGGTTTGAGCGTATGCCCAAGGCCGCGCAGGTGACGAATTTGAGTTTTTGTGAGAGACATAGTGGTACTCTTAAATATAGGTGAGAACAGATTTGAAGCGGGCAATTATACGCCAACGTGAGAGATACAATTCAAGAAAATGGTAAAGCGCAGTAAAACGAGTAAAAATTGGCTAGAAGAGCACTTTTCCGATGAGTATGTTCAGCGAGCTCAGCAGGAGGGATACCGTTCGCGTGCTAGTTACAAGCTACTGGAGATTAACAAAAAGGATCGATTGGTTAAGCCGGGGATGACAGTGGTAGACCTCGGTGCCGCCCCCGGTGGTTGGTCGCAGATCGCCGCTAATCTGGTCGGCGATAGGGGCAAAGTGGTGGCTCTTGATATTCTCGATATGGATCCAATTCCCGATGTCGATTTTGTCCTTGGGGATTTTCAGGAGGAGTCGGTATTGGAAGAGCTGATGGCGACCATCAATGGTCGTCCCGTTGACCTTGTAATGTCCGATATGGCACCCAATAGTAGTGGAGTGAAGGCGATTGACCAGCCACGCTCAATCTACCTATGTGAATTGGCACTGGAATTGGCGCTCTCGGTATTGAAACCTGACGGGAATATGGTGGTCAAAGTGTTTCAGGGAGAGGGCTCTGAAGAGTTCTTGAAAGCCTGTCGCCAGAGCTTTGCCAAAGTGGTGATCCGTAAACCGGATGCTTCACGTGGCCGTTCGCGTGAGATCTATCTGGTGGCGCAAGGGCGACGTGTATAATAGTATCGGTGTTAGTCTAAGCAGTTATGTCAGCGATAAATATCGCAAAGTTATTAAGAGGTAAGTTTTGAACGATATTGTAAAGAATGTTTTGCTCTGGGTTGTGATCGCCGTTGTATTGATGTCGGTCTTTAACAACTTTGGTCCGCAGCAACAATCAGCAAGCTCACAGCTTGAATATTCCCAGTTTATTAAAGATGTAAAGCAGGGACAGGTGAAGAGCGTGGTGATTGAAGGGCGTACCATTCGTGGTTACTTCAATAGCAATGAACGCTTTTCCACCTATACACCGGATGATCCAGGTTTAATCTCTGATCTGCTCAACAGTAATGTGGTGGTCAATGCCAAGCCACCTGAAAAGCAGGGGATTTTGACTCAGATCTTTATCTCATGGTTCCCCATGTTGTTACTGATAGGCGTCTGGATCTTCTTCATGCGTCAGATGCAGGGCGGCGGTGGCGGCAAGGGTGCGATGTCGTTCGGTAAATCGAAGGCGCGTATGCTTGGTGAAGATTCGATCAAGATCAATTTTAGCGATGTTGCCGGTGTCGAAGAGGCAAAGGAAGAGGTGGGCGAGCTCGTCGAGTTCCTACGTGATCCCGGTAAGTTCCAGAAGCTCGGTGGCAAGATCCCCCGTGGTGTACTGATGGTCGGCTCACCCGGTACCGGTAAAACATTACTCGCCAAGGCGATCGCCGGTGAGGCTAAGGTTCCCTTCTTTACCATCTCCGGTTCTGACTTTGTCGAAATGTTTGTCGGTGTCGGTGCCTCGCGTGTACGTGACATGTTTGAACAAGCGAAGAAGCACTCGCCCTGTATTATCTTTATCGATGAGATCGATGCGGTAGGTCGCCATCGTGGTGCCGGTTTGGGTGGTGGTCATGATGAGCGTGAACAGACCCTCAATGCGCTGTTGGTCGAGATGGATGGTTTCGAAGGTAATGAAGGCGTTATTGTCATCGCCGCGACCAACCGTCCCGATGTCCTTGATCCCGCGTTACTGCGTCCCGGTCGATTTGACCGTCAGGTGGTGGTGCCTCTGCCTGATCTACGTGGTCGTGAGCAGATTCTTAAGGTGCATATGCGCAAGGTACCGATTAGTGATGATGTTGATGCATCAGTCATTGGACGTGGTACCCCCGGTTTTTCTGGTGCCGATCTCGCCAACCTAGTCAACGAGGCGGCGCTGTTTGCCGCACGTGAGAACCGCAAGGCGGTCGATATGGATCACTTTGAGCGCGCCAAAGATAAAATCATGATGGGCGCTGAGCGCAAATCGATGGTGATGTCGGATGAAGAGAAGAAGCTGACCGCCTACCACGAGGCGGGACATGCAATTGTCGGACGTTCGGTTCCTGCACACGATCCGGTTCACAAGGTGAGTATCATTCCGCGTGGTCGTGCGCTGGGTGTGACA
>JAOTST010000062.1 GCA_029864785.1 Chromatiales bacterium
CTCCTGCCATTATTGATTTTTGAGGGGGGGCATCTAGCTCAAGAATCAATAATGGCAGGAGGAAAGCCTCAAAAAGAGTTTTATTCACGGATGCGCAGTATTGATGCATTAATGCAGGCATATCAGGCTATCAGTATTAAAAAAATGGAGTCGGCCAAATCTTCACAGCTTGAGCGACGTATTCAGCCTATGATTTTAAAGGCTAAGAGTTTGGCGCATGGCGGGGATTATCCTTCTGGAAGAAAAAGTCTGGATGAGGCCTATAAAATTGTAAAAATTGCCGTGGAAGAGATGAGAGGCGGTGAGACTCTGGGTGAAATAACCAATTATAAGATCAGTAGCGAAAAATTAAAGAAGGATTTTGAATCCAAAAAACGTAGCGTTAATGCGTTACTTTTAGCGCAACAGAGAATAGCAAAGGAAAAAGGTGATATTCAGGGAAAAATTACTGAACTCATCTATCCGATTATTGGTAAGTCAGATGTTTTGGCACAAGATGGAGATTATAAAACAGCACTCAATGTATTGGAGGAGGCTTACCATTTAGTGGTTGGTTCAATCAAGAACCTGCGTGGAGGAGAAACGCTGGTAAGAATTTTGAATTTTGAAACACCTGAGGAGGAATATCATTATGAACTTGATCGCAATACTACTTATCAAATGCTTATTCAAATGCTTATTGATGAGAAAAAGACATTGAATGTGACTTCTCGAATTCGTCAGTTTCTTGATGAGGCTGATTCATTAAGGGCGGAGGCCAAAGAACAGGCTAGAAATGGTGACTTCTCTGCGGGAATTTCCTCATTAGAAAGTTCTACACAAAAGCTTATTTTTGCGATGCGTAATGCTGGATTCATTATTCCTGGGTAGATAAGAGCTATGTTTAAATGGGGTCTATCATTTTTGTTTATTTTTTATGGGGTAATCGCTACAGCTGAAGATTTTTTACCTCTGATAAATGATGGGGTTCACGACAATCAAAGTGGCGCAATTGGATTATTGCAGGAACCAGAGAAGGCATTAAAGGATTTTCCTTTAGATAATGCCGGGGCTATTGATTGGGTAAAAACACTGGCTGATGGATCTATTGAGCCACGTAAAGGGCTAACAGGCAAAGAGAAAATGGTAGCAATCGATCTTGATATCATTATGAAAAACACTTCCACTATGCCCTTTGTTAGCTTTAGCCATAAAAATCATACAGAGTGGCTAACTTGTAGTGACTGCCATACTAAAATATTTATGCCTCAGGTCGGGGGTAATTTTATTACCATGGCATCTATTCTAAATGGTGATTATTGTGGAACGTGCCATGGTAAAGTTGCCTTTTCTCTCTATAACTGTGCACGCTGTCATAAGACTGATGGTAATCAGAGTGGGCTGCGATGAAGGGTCATTTGACCATATCCATATTGCTGATGCTATGGTCTAAATTTTTGTATGCAGCCCCCCATATCAACCAGGTGATGCCAAACCCAATGGTCGGAAGCTGGTTAAAACAGTCGCTATCTATTCAAGGAAAGGATATCAAAAAAAATAGCCGGGTTCGTTTGTGCTGGCCAAAGCGATGTATCACTTTAGCTGGAACACGCATTAAGTTTAAGAATAGCGAAGAGATGATTGTTAATATATCGACAGGATTGCGCAGTGAAAATTGGCAGGTTGCTATACTGGATCCTGATGGCACTTCTTCAAATATTGTTGATTTAAATGTTAGATTAAAATCTAAAAAAAAACGAAAGATAGAATCTGAAATTATAAAAGGAAAAAAAAAGCTTCAGTTATCATCAGCCATTTTAAGTTATAAAAGGACCGTTTCTCATATGCTGATGCTCGATAAAAGCATTGCAACATTAACGGGCGCAGAGGGTTCTCTGATTAATTACCCTTCTGCAATTGATGTGCAAGGCGATAACATATTTTTTGCTGATGGCATCCAGCATCTGTTTTTTCGATATAATTACAGAGAGAAAATTATCTATCAGTTATATGAGACATCGAACCAAATTGATGCGCCGATAGGCAGTATATATGTCAAAAATGACTTAAGCTATTTTGTGGCAGATAAACGGGGTAGTCGCGTTCTCTATTTTAACAAGGAGGGTGATCTGATAAGAGAGTTTATTGATCTTAAAAATATGCGCTCTCCTACTTCTGTTATGTTTGATGAGAAGAGTAATACACTCTTTGTTGCAGATAGTGTATTTGATCGTGTACTTTTATTTAATGCCAACGGAATTGCAACGGGAACTATCTCTAGAAGAGGCACTGGGGATTCTCAGTTAATGCGGGTCGTTGATATATCACTTGGTCCAGACGGACTTTATATTGTAGATGAGTTAAATTCGTTGATTAAAGTGTTCTCTCTAACCGGTAATTTTTTATATGGCATTCCCCGACCAGAAGTAGTTAACCCAAGTAGTCTTACCGTTGATGATTTGGGGCGAATATATGTTAGCGATCGAGGAGACGATACGATTAAAATATTTGATCGCAATGGTTTTATAGAGAGTTATGGCGGTGTGGGTAGTAAAAATGGTCAGTTTAGATCAATTGAAGATTTAGATGCAGATCAGAATAAACTCTATATTGCAGATAGTGGTAATAATCGCATTCAAATATTGGATATAAATTTCAAGAAAAACAGAGGACATGTCGCAAAATGAAAACATGCCAAGCCTCTGTTCTAATTGTGATGTTCTCAATATTATTACATGGCTGTAGTACGCCAGTAAAAAACGACTTTAGATATCAGCTCTCCAGTAGCTATAGAGTTTGGCCTGCGCAACATGAAGGTGATGTTAAATCATCTAAAAAATTGACAACTGATGAGGGGGTGTTATTACCACCTAACCCACCCATCTCTAAAAAAGAGCCGGTACTTTCAATTAAACATATTTACCCAAATAAATTAGCGGGAAGTTGGCGACGACAGTTACTGACGATTGATGGTGTGGGCTTTACGCCGGGTAGTGTGGCAGAACTTTGCTGGCCAGCAAAATGTGTTATTTTAGACGGTGACCGCATTAAGTTAAATACGCCTCAAAGAGTTACAATTTCATTGACCACGGGTGTAAAAGATGAAATTTGGAGAGTGACGCTTATTGATGCTCAAGGTCATCGATCCAATACATTAAAGTTCGAAGTTTATATCCCTGGGGAAAATAGTTTAAGCCAGTCATCAAGCAAGCAGGTTCTTCAGCCCGATATCCCACGTTACCGATTTGTCGGGGAAATTTATGGGGAGAGTAATTATGGTATTCAGAAAAAAGAACCCTCTTTCTTCAAAAAAGTTGTGGGGCTGGTAACTGGCGAGACTAAGCTATTTACCCTTCAGCGTCCACAGAGTGGTTATACCGATGAGTCGGGAACCATTTATGTGACGGATATTAGTCATCAGGCTGTTGTGGTTTTTGCTCCTAAGGGAGTTAAACCAATATTATGGAAACGTATTGATAATGCGGATGGTCGATTTAAAGCTCCAGTGGCAATCACTCGGGGGCAAAAAAATGAATTTCTGATAACCGATGCAGAACTTGCAATTGTTGTTCGTCTTGATAGTAAAGGGAAACCTCTTGGAATTATAGGTAAAGGGATACTCAAGCGTCCAACGGGGATTGCTTATGATAGAAAAAATGGCCATATTTACGTTGCGGATACTCAAGCGCACGCTGTCAAAGTATTTGATAATAAATTCCGTCTAATACAGACCATTGGTGAACGAGGAGAGTCCCCGGGACAGTTTAACTACCCAACCCATATTAACTTTAGCCACAATAGACTCTATGTAACCGATACGATGAATTCACGGGTACAGATCTTTGATGCCGAAGGGAAATATTTAAAAAGTTTTGGAAAAAGAGGGATAAATAAGGGTGACATTCCTCGTCCTAAAGGAATCACCACTGATGGGGATGGTAATATCTATGTGATAGAGTCTTACTATGATCATCTGCTTATATATAATAAAGAGGGGCAGTTTCTACTTCCGATCGGAGGAACTGGAAAGGGGATTGGGGAGTTTTATCTGCCCGCCGGAGTATGGAGTGACTCGCTTGATCGTATCTACATTGCTGATATGTTTAATGGACGTATAGTTGTGCTGCAATTCTTGGGAGAAAGTAATGAATAATTACTTGTATAAATTTATTTTGTCGGCAGCACTTTTTTGCGTCTATTTTTCTGTGGCCGCGACGCCTGTTTCCGATGTCGCTAATACCAAGCATAACCTTTCTGCTACCGGGGCAGGTGTGGTTAAAGCGACGAGCGAAGATCAGATTTGTGTCTTCTGTCACACACCACATGCAGCAACAACCAGTGCAGCTCCGCTCTGGAATAAAGAGCTTTCGACAGCCGATGGTGCCTATACACTCTATAGTTCTGACTCTATTGATGCCGTCTTGGAGCAACCAGGAGGGAGTTCAAAACTGTGTCTTTCATGTCACGATGGGGCAATGATGATTGGTAAAGTTAATGTCCTTAATGGCGTAGCGAATAGCACGATTGCAATGTCTGGGACGGCAGGTGATGGAACTATGCCGGCAGGGGATGGCGCGACAACGGGTTTTACGCGTGATCTCGGTGTGGATTTAAGCAATGATCATCCGATATCTTTTGATTTTACTACCGCGCTGGATAGTGAAATTTACGATCCTACTGCGGTAGGGCATATTGATAATCGTGTGTCAGGAGTTTCACCGACAATACCATTAGAAAATAATCAGGTGCAGTGCATCTCTTGTCACGATCCGCATGTAAAGGATAGCGCCGGTGAAAATATTAAATTTTTACGACTCAATCGCACTCAGAAGGTCGCTTCACCTACCGATGGCACATTTAATTCAACCAATGACATCATCTGCCTTGGTTGTCATAAAAAATCAGGGTGGTCAAATTCAGCGCATGCCAATAGTCAAGCAGACGTTGCCAACGAAACATATACATCGGCTGCAGCGACCCAGCGCGAATTTACTACCGGAATCAAGGTATGGGAGGCGGCGTGTCTTAATTGCCATGATACGCACACGATAGAAGGCGCTAGAAAATTATTAAGAGAGGGAACCGATAGCGCGACATCACCTAAGGCAGGGGGTAACCCAGCATTGGAGGAGACCTGTTATCAATGCCACTCAAGTAATGGCGGGTTATCAAATGATGGGGGTGTGTTGACTAGTCAGGGAACAGCTGGTTTCGCTGTACCCAATGTAGAGACCGACTTTCAGAGCACCTATGCAATGCCTATTGATAATGTGACAGAGGTACACAGTATTAGCGATGAGAACTTTAACGAAACAACTACGCTGCTCGGAAAGGGTAATTTGGGTAATCGTCATGCAGAGTGTACAGATTGCCATAACCCGCATCGAGTGAAGAAAAATCGCCTCTTTAATGCCGATGCCTCAACACCAGATGCAGCAGGAACGCACACCCACGACTATGGGCATACTAATATCGCTTCAGGTGTGCTTGCAGGAACGACAGGTGTTGAACCTGTTTATGGTAGCACTGCATGGGGCTCAATTCCCACGAGCTACACCCTTAAGTCGGGCATGCCAACTACAGGGGGGAGCACGGCAACAGCGAGTAGTTATGTTACCCGTGAATACCAAGTCTGTCTTAAGTGTCACTCTGATAATGCCTGGAATACAGCGCCACTAACCGGTCCATCAATTGGATTGAATGGGGTCGCTCAATATACCGATCAGGCGATGGAGTTTCAGTCGCCTGTCGGTGATCAGGGAGAGGCCGTTGGAGGTTCGGTCGGTGCTGCCGCCAACCACCGCTCCTGGCATCCGGTTATGAATAATACGGGGCGTAGCGCCGTAATACGTGCGGGAATGAGTGATACCAATTTTATTACGCCGTGGAACGATGCCAGTGGTACCAATGTGGGGAATCAGACCATGTATTGCTCTGATTGTCATGGCTCCGATACCGGTATCGGTAGTCAGACAGTTGTCCCTGGTGATGGTACGGAGAACAGCGATCCTTGGGGGCCTCATGGCTCCAGTAATCCGTTTATTCTCAAAGGCTCGTGGGATACTTCGGCTTTAGTCCCAGGAGGTAATGAACTCTGTTTTAAGTGCCATAGTTATGATGCTTACTCGAATGTGGCAAATGCCACTGATACCAATGTGGTCAATTTTAAGAGTGGTTTTAGTAGTGCCAATACCACGGCATCCGGCGCAATGGGTTGCACGATTACGACAATACAAGACCAAAATAATTTACACCTTGGGCACAGAGGGAAGATCGGTGCCGATCTTCGCTGTAGCTGGTGTCACGCCGCCGTACCTCATGGCTGGAAGAACAAGGCGCTGTTGGTTGATATTACAACCGACTCTGTGTGTGCGGGTGTCGAACCCTGTAATGATGCCCCCTATTTTCAAAATGCGATGCTCGGTGGCGGTGGTGTGGTCAACTGGAAACCAAGCGGTTACTGGCAGGATACCGATTGTGGAGGCGCTAACGGAGTTGCTTCATGGATGGGCGGTACCTGTAATGCCCCACCGTGAGTTATTTTGTTGTAAATATTTTAATTGTTATAGATGCTGTTAAATCTATTGTCATCAAATCTGAGGGTTAATGTTGCCCTATTTAGCCTCACTTAAGTTAACGCTCTGGCTGCTGGGATTATTTCTTATTGCGGTCTCTATTTCATATCTGCTTCCAGCCGTTTCAAATGGTTGGTTGGCTCTTCCTCTGTTTTTGTTGGCGGTTAATCTACTAGCGGCGATTATAGATAATCCAAAATTTAGACAGCAGCTGCCGCTGCTCAGTTTTCATATTGCACTGTTACTGTTGTTACTGTTGATTGCCACAAGCCAATTAACCTCGCTTAAAGGGGAGGCGGAAGTTACAACGGGAGAACGTTTTTCCGGTGAGCTTGTTAGTTATCGGGCGGGCCCTCTGCATCAGTGGAATCTTCAAAAAGTTGAATTTTTATTAGATAAATTTAGCATTAACTATGCCCCGGGGTTACAGCGGGAGAAGACCATTGCCCAGGTTCGCTGGATCGATCAGGATGGAAAACAGCAACTTAAAAAAGTTGGAGATCAATATCCCCTTATCCTTAATGGATACCGTTTTTACACGAGTCATAATAAGGGTTTTTCTCCTGTGTTTAGTTGGCATTCATTGCAAGGTGAGACGAAGAGTGGATCGATTCATCTCCCTCCTTATCCAGCACAGGAGTATCGACAGGCATTGGAGTGGAATATTCCTGGAAGCACGCAGAAAATATGGACCCAATTACAGTTTGATGAGGTCATACTCAATCCAGATAAACGATCTCAATTTCATGTTCCACAATATCATAGGCTGGCGGTACGAATTGATGAAACGCGCTATTTACTTCAGCCGGGAGAAGGGATCAATCTGGCAGATGGGCGATTAATCTATGAATCACTGCAAACATGGATGGGTTTTTCGGTAACATCTGATTGGACCTTGCCCTGGTTATTTGCATCAGGACTTGCCGCTGTATTAAGCATTGGTTGGCACTACGGGCGGAAATTTAGTGCTCGTCCATGGCGGGAATTAGAGGATGATTGAAGTTATTAGCGGGTACTGTAGGGTTTTAGTAAGATCAGCGGGTCATCCTTTGAGTTAAGTTTTTTTCCTAACAATCCCAGACGTACTTCACTGATTAAATTCAGGTCACTATTTGCAGGCGTATCACCTACCAGAGAGAGAGCCTCCTCACGTGACATAAGATAATATTTCATCAAAAGCTGTGGGGGAAAAGCGACACCAATGGCCCAGCTGTAGTACTTCATCTCTTCGCTGGCGATCATTTTTTTAACAACATCCGAATCGAGAACTAGCTTTTCATCGGTTCCAATGAATAATAGGTCTGGCGCCTGCGTATTGGAAAAGACAGCACCTTCAGGAAACTCTTCAAAAAATGCCTTAAAAAGAGCTTTTAGGGTGGCGCTATC
>JAOTST010000064.1 GCA_029864785.1 Chromatiales bacterium
CACATGCTGCTGCAATATCATCACCTCGTGTCTTACGTGTCACTGTCGTAATGCCCGCATTGTGAACAATGTCACGAAAACGATTGATACGATTCATTGATGAACACTTGTAGGGAGAACCCGGGAATGGATTGAATGGAATCAGATTGACCTTGGCGGGTACCTTTTTCAAAATCTTTGCCAGTGCACGAGCATCTGCATCAGAGTCGTTAATGCCATCAAGCATCACATACTCAAAGGTAATACGGGTTCGTCCCGCCTTATCCTTTACATACTCACGACACGCCGCAAGCAGTTCTGCAATGGGATATTTTTTATTAATCGGTACCAACTGGTCACGGAGCTTATCATTCGAAGCGTGCAGAGAGATGGCCAAACTCACATCACTCACCTCACGTAGCGCTCTAATCATCGGAACCACACCAGAGGTACTCAATGTAATACGACGTTTGGAGAGGCCAAAACCAAGGTCATCCTGCATAATCGCCATCGCTTTAACGACCGCATCAAAATTGAGCAGCGGCTCCCCCATCCCCATCAACACCACATTGGTGATCTTGCGGTCTGATTGTGACTCAGGCCATCCAAGAAGTTGGGCGGCAAGAACGATCTGCCCTACAATCTCTG
The DNA here is from genome assembly GCA_029864785.1 of Chromatiales bacterium. Classification (GTDB taxonomy): domain Bacteria; phylum Pseudomonadota; class Gammaproteobacteria; order Thiohalomonadales; family Thiohalomonadaceae; genus JAOTST01. The sequence continues at coordinate 628 of JAOTST010000064.1, forward strand.
CCGTAGTGATATTTCGGTTAAAGCCCTGACGGGCGGTGGAACAGAAACTACAGGCCAGTGTGCAGCCCACCTGGGATGAAATGCAGAGCGTGCCACGTCCCTCTTCAGGAATAAAAACGGTCTCGATGCTGTTATCACCATCGAGTTTAAACAGCCACTTACGTGTGCCATCTTTTGATGGGTGATCTTCAATGACTTCGGGAAGGGCTACCTCAGCATGTTCTGCCAGCTTTTCACGCAGCGCCTTACTCAGATTAGTCATCTCAGCAAAGTCGTGAACCCCATCGTGGTAGAGCCACTTCATCACCTGCGAGGCACGAAAAGGCTTCTCCCCCATTTCAGTAAAGAGGGCCTCGAGATCTGTTCTGTTCAATCCAAGCAGGTTTATCTTATCCACTGTTCTGTTTAATTCCAGAATCTATTTCTGACGAATCTCGCCACCATTTCAACCATATTAATCGGCTACAAACATAGCCAGATCGTTGAAAACTTTAAGATTATACGCGCCAGCCCACTATTTCGCCAATGGGGCGATTAATGACAATTTATGCCCTGTTGAGAGCAGCTAAATTGACTGATAAGGACTGTTTTATGCAGAGAAGATATTGGCTTAATTAGATAAAATTGCAGCTCATTTTCGAGGTATGCCGTTTGCTATTCACGTTCCTCGATCCACGACATCTGAATCGCTTCGAGAATCTTCTCATTAGAGTGCTCCGGGTCATCATCAAACCCTTCCAGTTCACAGACCCACTGATGCAGGTCAGTAAATCTGATTAATTTTGGATCGACATCGGGATGTTTCTCATCCAGTTCAATCGCAATATCGAGTACGTCAGTCCATCTCATGCCCATTTTAATGTCCCTCCGATACCATATTAATCGTATATTTGGGGATCTCCACGACCAGATCCTCATCAGCCACCACGGCCTGACAGGAGAGACGTGATTCCGGCTCCAACCCCCACGCCTTATCGAGCATATCATCCTCAAGCTCATCGGACTCTTCCATCGAATCAAAGCCTTCGCGAACAATGACATGGCAGGTGGTACAGGCACACGACTTCTCGCAGGCATGTTCGATCTCAATACCGTTGGCAATCGCGGCATCACAGACGGTAATACCAGGTTCAACCTCAAACGCGGCACCATCGGGGCAGAGCTCTTCATGGGGAAGGAATATTAGTTGTGGCATATCGGTTACTCCAGAATTAATCCAGGCTATCTAGCGATTGTCCCGCAAGGGCACTTTGAATCGATGCGTTCATACGTCTGGCGGCAAATTCGGTGGTTGCACGATTAAGTGCAGCAACGGCCTCTTTCAGCTTCTGCCAGTCATCGCCGTCACGAACCTCTTTCACTTTGACAACCGCGCTATCAAGTTCCGCACGCTCTTCACTATTGAGTAGCTTATCACCATCGGCATCAAGGGCAACCTGAAGGGCCTCGACCACGCGATCAGTCTCCACCTGCTGTTCACGCAGGTTACGGGCATCCATGTCGTCCCGCGCATGTTCCATCGAATCCTTGATCATCGAGCTGATCTCATTGTCACTCAGACCATATGAAGGTTTAACCTGCACACTACTCTCCACGCCCGTCTCCTGCTCCTTGGCCGTAACCGAAAGCAAGCCATCGGCATCGACCTGAAAGGTGACCCGAATACGGGCAGCCCCGGCAGCCATGGGTGGAATACCGCGCAGTTCAAAACGGGCTAGAGAACGACAATCACTCACCAGCTCACGTTCTCCCTGAACCACATGAACAGCCAACGCTGTCTGACCATCCTTATAGGTGGTGAACTCCTGTGCCCGAGCTACAGGGATGGTGGTATTTCTGGGGATAATCTTCTCCGAGAGACCGCCCATCATCTCCAGACCGAGCGAAAGAGGGATCACATCAAGCAGCAGCATATCGCTATCGGGTTTGTTGCCGACCAGCACATCCGCCTGCATTGAAGCACCGATGGCGACCACTCTATCGGGATCGATCTCCGAGTGTGGCGTCGCCTCAAAGAATTCACCCACTAACTCATGGACACGCGGCACGCGGGTTGATCCACCCACCAGCACCACTTCGAGTACTTCACTCTTCTCAACACCGGCATCACTCAGGGCACGACGGCAGGGGATCAGGCTCTTGCGAATCAGTGGATCGACCAATTTATGCAGCTGCTCACGGTCGATCTCACCTTCCCAGAAAGAGCCATCCTCCAGCTCAATATTAAAGCTGGTCTTCTCAACATCGGTCAAAATCTCTTTGGCATCACAGGCTACCTTCATCAGACGACGCAGCTGCTGATGATCCGCATCATCACTGATCCCCGCCTGCTCCATAATGCACTCTGCAATCAGACGATCCATATCATCGCCACCCAGTGCCGAGTCTCCCGCTGTTGCCAGCACCTCGAAGACTCCTTTGTTGAGACGCAGGATAGAGATATCAAAGGTGCCGCCACCGAGGTCATAGACCGCAATGATCCCTTCAGATCCCTTATCCAGACCATAGGCAACTGCTGCTGCTGTCGGCTCATTAAGCAGGCGTAATACATTGAGATCGGCCAGCCGCGCGGCATCTTTGGTTGCCTGACGCTGGGCATCATCAAAATAGGCGGGCACGGTAATCACCGCACCGGTTAGATCACCACCAAGTGAATCCTCGGCACGCTTTTTTAGGTTCTTGAGGATCTCCGCTGAAACCTCTACCGGGCTGATAACACCCGCGACGGTCTTGAGACGGGGCATTCCCGAATCGGCATCGACAAATTCATAGGGGAGACGCGAACCGAGGGTCTTAATATCGTCTACACCACGTCCAAGAAATCTCTTGGCCGAAACGATGGTATTTAAAGGGTCAGTTGTGGCTGCGGCCTTCGCCTCCGCACCCACCACGGGTGAGGCATCTGCCAGATAACGTACAATCGATGAGAGCAGGTGTTCCCCATCACTGTCGGGAAGGGTCTCGGCAATGCCGCTACGCACCGAAGCCACCAGCGAGTTGGTCGTACCAAGGTCGATCCCTACCGCAAGACGTTGCTGATGAGGGGCGGCTGACTGGCCGGGCTCGCTAATTTGTAACAGTGCCATTTAATTCAAATGCTCGTAATAATTTTATGGGTTCTTATTTATAACTGTTCGGCAAGGCTCTGTTCCATCTCATCCAGCTCTTGCTGAACCTTGAACAGAAATTGCATCTTTTTGACCGACTCTCTGGCGCTGGAGATATCCCCGTCACCACTAAGCTGTTCAGCCGCTGCTTGCGTGATCTTATCGAGGTCACTCTTAAGTTCACCCCGTATCCGGTCAAGCGCGGAGAAGGGATCTTCTGCATCGGGCACATTCGCAAGCGCCTCGCGCATCTCCATCTGCTGCATGAGAAACATCATGTCCATCTGGGTATCGGTATCGTCCAGTGGCGTTCCATTCAACTCCAGAAGGTACTGAGCACGCTTTAATGGAGACTTTAGAGTCTGGTATGCATCGTTGACCTGTGCTGCCTGTTGCACCGCAAGGTGCTGCTCTTGATCGGTACCCGCAACAAACTGATCGGGGTGGGTTGCACGTTGTAGATCGAGATAACGGTCACCAATCGAGCGAAGATCAATATCAAACTGAACGGGAAGACCGAACAACTCGAAATGATTTTTACCCGACAGCTCCATAACTAGACGTTAAATGACTCACCACAACCGCACGAATCCTTGGCATTGGGATTTTTGAATTGAAATCCTTCATTCAAACCCTCTTTGGCAAAATCGACCTCAGTACCATCAAGGTAGACCATACTCTTGGCATCAACAATCAGCTTAACGCCGTTATCCTCAAAGACAGTATCTTCTGGATCGATAGTATCGGCAAACTCAATCACATAGGCCATGCCGGAGCATCCCGATGTTCTTACGCCCAGACGTAATCCCTCACCCTTGCCACGATTGGCAAGAAAATCCTTTACACGGGCAGCCGCAGCATTGGTAAGGGTAATCGCCATAACAGCTACTCTCCGCGCTTATTCTTCAGATCGGTCACTGCGGCTTTAATCGCATCTTCAGCAAGCACAGAGCAGTGAATTTTTACAGGAGGAAGCGCCAACTCTTCAGCGATTTCACTGTTTTTCAGTTCAGCTGCCTCATCAAGCGTTTTGCCCTTGACCCACTCAGTGACCAACGAGCTTGAGGCAATCGCCGAACCACAGCCATAGGTCTTAAAGCAGGCATCCTCAATAACACCATCATCGCTCACTTTAATCTGTAGACGCATCACATCACCACATGCAGGTGCACCGACCATACCTGTACCAACTGAGTCATCATCATTATCAAATGTTCCCACGTTACGAGGATTTTCGTAGTGGTCCATAACCTTTTCGCTGTAAGCCATTCTCTTTACCTCACCTATAATTAGGGTGTCGTTTGGTGCCCCCACATTGAGGGCGCAGATTCTAGCAAATTTAACCTAATATTATAATTGGTTAATATTTGGGTCTATATTTACTCAATTAATTAATGTGCTGCCCACTGAACCGTGGATAGATCCACACCATCCTTAAACATATCCCACAACGGTGAGAGCTCACGCAGCTTGGTGACCGCCTTGTGCAGCAGTTCAATCGCATGGTCGATGTCCGCCTCAGTGGTGAAACGCCCGATACTAAAACGTAATGAGCTATGTGCCAGCTCATCACTACGGCCTAGGGCACGCAGTACATAGGAGGGCTCAAGGCTTGCCGAGGTACAAGCTGATCCGGATGAAACCGCCAGATCTTCGAGTGACATCATCAGTGATTCACCTTCAACAAAATTGAAACTGAGATTAAGGTTCTGCGGTACACGTTTTTCGAGATCACCATTAATATAGACCTCTTCCATATCTTTAACGCCTTCAAGCAGACGGTCACGCAGCTTAAGAATGCGTGCATTCTCTTCAACCATCTCCTCTTTAGCGATGCGGAACGCCTCACCCATACCGACAATTTGGTGAGTCGCAAGGGTACCGGAACGCATACCACGCTCATGTCCACCGCCATGCATCTGAGCTTCGATGCGAACACGGGGTTTACGCTGTACGTAGAGTGCGCCCATGCCCTTGGGTCCATAAATTTTGTGGGCAGAAAGCGATAGCAGATCAATCTTCATCGCATTCACATCAATGGCTACTTTACCGGCACTTTGCGCCGCATCCACATGGAATAGAATCTTCTTTGAACGGCAAAGTTCACCAATCGCACCGATATCCTGAATGACACCGATCTCATTGTTCACATGCATAATTGAGACAAGGATGGTGTCATCACGCATCGCTGCCTCAAGCTTGCCCATATCGATCAGGCCATTCTCTTCAGGGTCAAGGTAGGTCACCTCAAATCCCTCACGTTCCAACTGACGACAGGTATCAAGAACCGCCTTATGTTCCGTCTTACTGGTGATGATGTGCTTCCCCTTCTTATTATAGAAGTGAGCCACACCCTTAATCGCCAAATTGTCCGATTCAGTTGCGCCAGAGGTCCAGACAATCTCTTTGGGATTCGCGCCAATCAACTCCGCAACGTTCTTGCGTGCAGTGTCGATCGCAGCCTCTGCATCCCATCCATATTTATGAGAACGTGATGCCGCATTACCGTAGAGACCATCGTCAAAGCGCAAGTAACGGCACATCTCATTGGCAACCCGTGGGTCAACCGGTGTGGTTGCGGAGTAATCAAAATAGATCGGTTGGTTCATCGTCTCTCTACCTAAAATTCAAATAATTCGTTTACATTACCAGCCAACGGCGGCCATCTGTCCCATCGCCGAAACCTGAGCTCGTAGCGCATCAACCAGGGCATCAATCCCCGCGCGACTACTCATCTTTCCTAAACTGATCCGCACCGCACCGGCCGCCAGTTCACTATCAATACCCATCGCCTCTAATACACGACTTGGGGTCTTTTTGGCGCTTCCACAAGAGCTACCGCTTGAAAGCGCAAAGCCCTGATCGTCAAGCGCCATAATCAGACTGCTTCCCTCTATCCCCGGAACGGCCAAAAATATGGTGTTGGGTAATCTTTTGGCACCTTCACCAAAAATTCTCGCCTGCGGCAGTGCACTCTTCAACTGCTTGAGCAGATAATCACCCAGCTGATTCAACAACTCTGCTCGCTCATTGAGTTCATGAGCCGTCAACTCAGCAGCCTTTCCAAAACCGACAATTCCCGGCATATTTTCAGTGCCACAACGTAGCGCCTGCTCCTGCCCACCACCCAAAATTTGTGCGTTAAGGATCAAACTCTTTGAGAAAATCAGCGCGCCGACACCTTTGGGACCGTAAATTTTGTGACTCGAAAGCGTCAGTAAATCAGCGCCAATCTCATTGAAGTTAACCGCTGCTTTACCCACAAGCTGTACCGCATCACAGTGGAAAATCGCACCATATTTTTTGCACAGTTGAGAGACCGCCTTAACATCTTGAACAACACCAGTCTCGTTATTGGCCGCCATAACCGAGACAAATATCAGCCCCTGCTTAAGCTCCAACTCCAACCGTTCCAGATCAATACGACATTCATCATCGACGGGTAGCATCACACACTCCCATCCAGACTCAGTCATCTCTCGAAAGAGTTCAGAAACCGATGCATGTTCAACCGCACTCACCGCCACCCTTCCGGGTGTTTGCCCCTGTAAATATCCCTTAATCGCGAGGTTGTTGGCCTCGCTACCACCACTGGTAAAAATTACCTGTGATGAGTGAGCGCCAACCAATGCTGCAACCTGATTTCGGGCATGTTCAAGAAGTGCCTTTGCTCGTTTCGCTTGGGCGTTAATACCTGATGGGTTACCAAATATCTCACTGAACAAGGGCTGCATCGCTTCAACCACCGCCCCATCACAGGGCGTGGTGGCGTTATAATCAAAATAGAGATCCACTGTGGGCTCTCCGATTTTGTTAGCCGGCAACAGCAGAAATCTGTGCGCTATCGTGTTTATACGATGTGCAAGAAGAGACCTTGGCATTCTCTTTGGTTACCAACTGCTCCAGATCGATATTTTGCAAAAAATCATAAATCTGATCGCTAAGGTCACACCATAGATCATGAGTCAGACAGGGGCTTTCACCATTGCAGTTGCCTTTACCTTCACATTTACGCGCATCAACTTTCTCATCAACAGCGGTAATTACATCGGCAACGCAAATATCTCTCGCAGAGCGACTCAGACGATATCCGCCACCCGGTCCACGGGCACTGTCTACCAGCCCATTACGGCGTAATTTGGAAAAAAGCTGCTCCAGATAGGAGAGTGAAATCCCCTGACGCTTAGAA
>JAOTST010000065.1 GCA_029864785.1 Chromatiales bacterium
TTTCTTCTCGCCGCTGTTTGAGTAGCGTCCTTTCAAAACAAAACGAATTCGTGCCGGTCCTTTTAACGTGCTCACAAAGGCATCATCCATCGTCACACGATAGACCAGCTCGCGAGATTGCGAATCGAAATACCAACTTCCTGGAGCGATATTTGTTGGATCTGGATGGTTTAACTCACCCAGATAGGCGAAGGCCCCCATCATCGGGCTTTTTTGGTTATCAAGAAGTAACATCGGATTGCTTTGATCTAGCATGGCGATCTGATCCAAGCCTCCCTGTACCGCCCTTCTGGCCACCTCAATGCCAATCGTACTTCGCATCGCTCCAACCATCCATGCCACATGAGTACGCTCTGCTGCTACCCTAATCTTCCAGATACTCTGCATCGCTACCGTAATAAAGACGGCAATCAGAACAACTAGCGCAATCAGGCGATAGTATGGCGCACTATCCTGATTTGGGTGAAATATCTGCACGGGGATGAGACCCTTTAGATATTAGCGAGAGGCCATGCTGGTCATATCCCACATCGGCAGGAAGATACCCAATGCAAGAATCAGTACCAGTATGCCAATGCCTACAATGAGAATCGGCTCGATCGCCGAGCTGATATTTTTCACATCGTAATCGACTTCACGCTCATAGTAGGAGGCGACCTCATCAAGCATATCGTCAACGGCACCGGTCTCTTCACCGACCGAAAGCATTTGAATTACCAGCGGCGTAAACATGTTGGTAGCGACCGCTGTACGTGTCAGGCTATCACCACGCTCAATACCGGTACGAATACTTAGCACCTTGTCGGCCACATAGTCATTATCAACCGCGCGCGATACAACCGAGAGCGCTTGAATAAGGGGTACTCCACTGCGTGCTGTCATTGCAAAGGTGCGTGCAAAACGGGAGAGGGTCGCCCGCAGAATAATACTGCCCGCGAGAGGGAGCCGAAGTTTAAGCTTGTCCCAGCGGTAGTGACCCTCTTCGGTATTGATGTAGTAGCGTACCCAAAAAATCAATACCACCAGCGCACCCAACATATATCTCCAGTAGGCCACAAAAAAATCGGACGTACCAATAAGTGCCTGAGTCTGCCACGGAAGATCCATTTTCATCCCCGCAAATACGGTGGCAAAGGCGGGAATAACGAAGATATTCACAATAACAATGGCGATTGAGATGGCTACCAGAACAAAGGATGGATAGCGCAGTGCCGCCTTGATCTGATTACGAGTATCACGGTCTCGCTCCAGATACTTTGAGAGCTGTAGAAAGGCATCATCGAGTTGCCCTGTACTCTCTCCAACTCGAATCATGCTCACCATCAATTGAGTAAAAATCTTCGGGTGTTGATTCATTGAAGAGGAGAGGTCTCGGCCCGCCTCAAGCTCCTGACGCATATTTTCAATGGTATTCACCAGCACCTGATTACGCGTCGTCTCTGCCAACCCTGCCAGCCCTCGAATGATCGGAACACCTGCTTTGTTTAGGGTATACATCTGCCGACAAAAGAGAATCAGCTCATCCATATTGGGTTTTGCCGAGTTGAGCTGTTTTTTTAAATTGCCCAGAAACTCTTTTTTAGGCGCCCGTTCACTAATATCGATGGGGGTGATCCCACTATTCAACAGTTGGCCTGCAACCGCATCGGCTGAGGAGGCCTCAACCTCACCAGTGACTGTATCACCACGCTGACTACGCGCCTTGTAACGAAAGATCGCCATTAGACGCTATCACCCTCAATATTTTGCGACGACTCGCCTTGAACCGGAAACTCATCCTCCCTTGTCTCAAGCAACTCATTTTCACCAGCGACACGAATCACCTCTTCAAGCGTAGTGATTCCCTGTTTGGCATAGTCGAGGGCATTTTCACCCAGCGAACGGAAGTCGGGATGATTGCGTGCGAGTTGTGAAAATTCTGCACTATCACTGCGGCGCAGGGCGTCGGCCATCACCTCATTAAGTTCGAGCAATTCAAAGACACCGATACGACCGTGATAACCGGTATTGTTACAGTGCGGACAACCTTCACCGCGCTTAAATTGTATTGATTCGGCACTGTCGCCAAGCAACTCTTTAAGCCAACTCGCTTCATGCACATCGGGCTGATGATCGATCATACACCCATCACAGATTTTTCTAATCAGACGCTGGGCAATAATCGCCTCCAACGCGGTCGCCACCATATAGCCCTGAATACCCATGTCGATCAGACGAATCGCTGTACTGATCGCATCATTTGTATGCAGTGTCGAGAGAACCAAATGACCGGTAATCGAGGCTCGTAGACCGATCTCCGCAGTCTCCTGATCTCGCATCTCACCAATCAGCACGATATCGGGGTCTTGACGTAACGCTGTCCGCAGCACTTTGGAGAAGGTGAGCCCAACCTTGGTATTGACCTGCACCTGATTGACGCGTGGCAGCCGATACTCCACCGGATCTTCCACGGTAATAATCTTCTTTTCGGGATGATTAAGCTCACTGAGCGCACCATACAGGGTGGTGGTTTTACCCGATCCGGTAGGCCCTGTCACCAACACCATACCGTGTGGCTTTTTAATAATGGTACGGAATCGCTGCAAAATATCCGCAGGCATTCCCACCTTATTCAGATCAAGTTTTCCACTCGACTGATCGAGCAGACGCATGACCACCGACTCACCATACTGAATGGGCATCGTCGAGAGACGAACATCGATACTGCGTCCCTTAATACGGATATTAAAGCGTCCATCCTGCGGGAGACGACGCTCAGAGATGTTGAGTCCAGACATCAACTTCAGGCGTGACACCAGCGCATTAACAATACGCTTCTCCTTCATCTCCTGCTCATGCAACATCCCATCGATACGCTGACGAATCCGCAATACATGTTCATCAGGTTCGATATGAATATCAGAGGCACCCATCTGCAACGCATCCTCAAAGATGCTCTGCAAGAGTTTGACCACCGGCGCCTCAGAAGCATCATCGGTATCTAACAGATCCTCAAGATTAAAATCGGTATCCGACAGCTCCTCTTCCAGCTCCTCCGCAAGGTTGGAGATCTCATCGGTTTTACGAAAGACCGTATCGATCGTTCGCAGCAGATCTGACTCACGCAGCACCGCAAGGCGTAGCGGCTTATTAAAGAGCTTGCTCAGTTCATCAAAGGCAAAGATATCGGTTGGATCAGCCATACCGATCCGAAATGCATTGCTCTCCTCAACTAAGGCGATCGCACGATATCTTCTCGATAGCGTCTCAGGAATCTTTTTAACGGTCTCCGTATCATATTTATAGTGCTTGAGATCAATATAGGGGATCTGCAACTGCCGTGAGAGGAAATCGAGCATCTGCTCTTCCGTCACATAGCCCAGCTCCATCAAGGCACGCCCCAGTTTATGGCCGCTCTTCTTCTGCTCCGCAAGCGCAGACATCAGCTGGTTTTCAGAGATGATCTTATTTTCGACTAGCAGATCGCCGATACGAATCTTTTTTCGTGGAGCCTGTGACATGCTTCTAAAGTAACATCCTATTGTTGTACGAAATCCACCCTCTATCGGCTACTAGCCACAGGCGGATGGTTTGTCATTAAGGGTGAGGGAGCCCGTTAATTGGGAGACCTCGCTCATATTATGCCGCTTTAAATAGTCGACAATACCTTGATTGATTGTTGGACAGATTAGTGGATCGTAAAAGAGTGCTGTGCCCACGCCCACGGCCGTCGCACCCGCGATCAAAAATTCGATCGCATCCTCAGCACTATTCACACCGCCCTGACCAATAATGGGAATGTTATGTCCCTTACAGACCTGATAGACCTGATGGGTCTTTAGCAGAGCCACTGGCTTGATCGCCGGCCCCGATAGACCGCCCTGATTGTTACCTAGAATCGTCGTGCGACTCTCAACATCGATCGCCATCCCCATCAGAGTATTGATCACGGCAAAGGCATCGGTACCTGCCTCGATGCAGCGACGGGCATTTTCAGCTATATCGGTCTGATTGGGAGAGAGTTTGGTTATCAAAGGCTTGTCGGTCACCGCACGCACCGCAGCAACCACTTGGGCGGACATTTCCGGATCATTACCAAAGGCGGCACCGCCCTCCTTCACATTGGGACAAGAGATATTAATCTCGATACCATCAATATCTGAATCATTAAATATTCGCGCCACCTCCACATACTCTTCGATCGTCGAGCCTGAGACGTTGGCGATAAAACGTGTTTCATCAAAATCGAGCTTGGGGAGGATCTCATCCACCACATGACGAGCACCGGGATTTTGCAAGCCGATCGCGTTGAGCATACCGTTGGGTGTCTCGTAGACACGATGTGGTGCATTACCAAGGCGCTTATCCTGTGTCGTTCCCTTGAGGCAGATCGCTCCCACATCACGGTTCGAAAAACCGCGAATACGGGTATACTCCTCACCAAAGCCGACGCAACCTGAAAGCAGCACCAACGGATTGTCGAGGGGGATACCACAGAGCTCTACGGCGAGCATCTTTTTATCTTCACTATTCATGGTCAAATCCTACACCATTTATCCTAGAAAAAGCAGTTAGAAGTGCCTGCTACCTATTAATTTTTATAACCTTTCTCAAAGACGATGATCCATACCGTACTATTCCAGCCCGAAATTCCACCCAATACAGGTAATATTATTCGGCTCTGTGCCAATACCGGCAGTCAACTTCACCTAATTGAACCGCTGGGTTTTGAGTTTGACGATAAACGGCTGCGCAGGGCAGGACTCGACTATCACGAGTTTGCCTCGGTAAAACTCTATTCATCGCTCGATCTCTTTATTGAGCGTGTCGCCCCTAGGCACATCTTTGCCTGTACCACCAAGGGTCATAAAAACTATGCCGAGGTTAAATATGCCGACGGCGATGCCATTTTAATGGGGCCGGAAACTCGAGGGCTACCCGACGAGATTCTCGATACCCTTGCCGAGGAGCAGAAGATCAGGATACCAATGGTTGCTGATAGCCGCAGCCTTAACCTCTCCAACGCTACGGCCGTTATTCTCTACGAGGCATTAAGACAGCTCGATTACCCAACGTTGGGTTAACGCTATTCTGATCGAGGTGCTCGTTCAAGCAGACCATTAACGGCCTCGAGCGCAGGGAGTCCTTCATAGAGCACCCGATAGACCTGTTCCGCAATCGGCATCTCAATACCCCTATTTTTAGCCACTCGACATATCTCCGGGGCACTCTTCACCCCTTCAACCGCCTGACCAATCTCATCAATAACCTCAGCAAGTGGCCGACCCTGTCCAAGCCCCAGCCCGACTCGACGGTTACGCGATTGATCATCGGTGCAGGTCAGAACCAAATCACCCAGTCCCGCTAGCCCCATGAGTGTCTCTGCCTGTCCACCCATGGCGATACCGAGCCGCACCATCTCAGCCAGACCCCGGGTAATTAGTGCGGCACGGGCGTTGGCTCCAAAACCAAGCCCATCAGAGATTCCAGCGGCGATTGCCAGTACATTTTTACAGGCTCCACCGATCTCCACACTAACCAGATCGCTACTTGTATAGGCTCGAAATGAGTCACCATGAAGTGCCTCAGCGACCTGCTCTGCCACCGCCATATCTTTCGACGCAACGGTGACTGCCGTAGGCAGCCCTTTTGCCACCTCTCCCGCAAAGGTTGGGCCCGAGACAACCGCACAAGCTCGTCCGCTATCGATCACCTCATCAAAGACCTGATGCAGTAACTTACCACTCTGCTGTTCAAGCCCTTTAGTAGCCCAAGACAGCAGACACTCTGACGTAAGATGGGGTTTGATACCCTCAAGGGTGGCTCGAAAGACACTACTCGGTGTGGCGATCAGAAGGATCTCCGCAGAGCTGACTGCCTGCTCAAAATTGGCTGTCGGCTCTAATAAATCGGGAAAGGGGATATCGGCAAGGTAGCGGCCATTGCAACGCTCTTTAGTGAGCTTCGCCATCTGTTCTGGATCCCGTCCCCATAGGCGGGTCGGATATCCATTACGTGCAAACTGAATGGCCAGTGCAGTGCCCCATGAGCCTGCCCCAACAACCGTGATGTTGCGTTGACGGTTCATATTCTGGCTCTCTGCGCTGTTCACATTAGCCATATATCAGGCCTAATGAATGGGCTGCTCTGCGGCCTCGCCTTCGTCAGCCTGCTGCTGCAGATACTGTGCATAGAGCGTGTCAAAATTGACTGGAGCCAGATTAATCTGTGGGAAGCTTCCTCGGTTAACCATATCGCTAACCGCCTCTCTGACATAGGGGAAGAGTAGGTTAGGACAGTAGCTATGAATCATATGCCCCATCTGTTGCTCATCAAAGCCGCTTACCTCGAAGATAGCTGCTTGCTGAACCTCAACCAAGTAGCCTGTTTTGTCACCAATTTTAGCCGTAACCGTCACATGCAAAACAACTTCATACAGTCCTTCATTCAGTTGGTTGGCCTGCGTATTGAGCTCAACATTAACATCAGGTTCCCATTTTTCAGTAAAGATCACAGGCGAGTTAGGTGCCTCAAAAGAGATATCCTTTACATAGATACGCTGGATGGCAAACTTCTGTTCTCCTTCCTGATCGCCCTGCTCATTTGCCTGCTGTTCTTCACTCATTTCGATTCAATCTCTCAATATTTTTTGTTATTTATTTGAATTTAAGCCAGTCCGAGTTTTGAGTCGAGCCCGCCATCCATGTCAAGCTCAACCATATCGTCAAAACCACCAACATGAAAATCGTCGATAAAGATTTGCGGTACGGAGGTACGGCCACTCAAGCTCTCCATTTCGGAACGCTTTTCGGGCTGTGAGTCTAGATTGATTTCGCTGTACGCAACCCCTTTTTTATCGAGAAGGGCGCGGGCACGCATGCAGTAGGGACAATGGCTAGAACTGTAGACAACAACGGTTGACATAGGGAGACTCCGGAAAATATTAATTTTTACGTTTTTTCTTACTTTTTTTGGTGTCATTCTCAATCGGAAGGTTGGCACTCTGCCAAGCAAGAATCCCTCCCTTGAGATTATAGACCTGCTCAAAGCCCTGACTACGCAGACGGGCGCAACCCATCGCCGAGCGGTTACCACTACGACAACCAACAATCACAGGCTGCTGCTTATGTTGTTCGACTTCGGCAATACGCTCAACTAGCTGAGCTAGAGGGATATGGATCGAGCCGAGAATGTGCCCCTCCGCATACTCCTTATCTTCGCGCACATCGACATAGATGGCATCTTCGCGATTCATCAGTGTAACCGCGTCGGTAGCGACAACCTCGTGATAGCCACGAATTTTACGCATAACGCCGCCACCAAATATCATCATCAAGATAATGACAAGGGCAACAACCAGATCCCAGTGGTTTACTGAGAATTCAAATAGACGATCCATTAGGACAACTTAATTTTTTTAAAAGGCAAAAGGGAGGTAGGTTTAAGCCGCACTACAGAAGAGATCGCGCATCATGTCGATCAGCTTCAAGGTGCGCGAATCAACCATGCGATAAAAGACACGGTTGGCATCTTTGCGTGAAGCAAGAATTCCTTTATCGCGCAAGATTGCGAGATGCTGAGAGATATTACTCTGCGAAGTACCAACACGCTCAACAATATCCTGTACGCTCACCTCTTGCTCACCCAAAGTACAGAGGATTTTAAGGCGTAGTGGATGCGACATCGCCTTCAACGAACGGGAGGCGCGATTGACATCTTCATCATTGCTAATCAAATTTGGTTGGGCATTACTCATGGACTATTTATCCTAAAAATTCAGGTCTTCAGAGAGCAGCCAACAGCGCTTGAAATATCTACCGGCCGACTCAACAATTTATCTATAATCTATATCTTATGACTGCCATACAACAGCAAATCATTATACAATAAACCACTCTTAAAGCAGTACTTTATTCGAATACTTTAATACACTGATAT
>JAOTST010000344.1 GCA_029864785.1 Chromatiales bacterium
GTTGCGTCCATTTATAACTCAAACGGGAATACAGGGACGTTTTGCCATCAGTTTTGATGAAAATAATAAATTTCAGACGATGCGGCAGATCGGTTGAGTCGAGGCTTGCAGATCGGGGATCCATTTGGGTATAGTTCGCATTCGATTTCGAAGGGCGCTGCGCGCTTCAATATTCGATGGGAGAGAGTGGCCATTTAGTCGTGCCACCGCCGAAGGCGCAACCGCTCGGAAACGCTCAGGCAGAAGGACCGTTGGATTATCGGGGGGGAAATAGCCCGCCTGGATCGATTCTGGAGAGATGTCGCGTTGTAATGATGACGACACACCGAAGGGGCCATGCTCTCAGGTACCAAGACAGAGGAGCGAGTTCAGACCTTAGAGATCTGTTTCGTAACTGTTTTGAGAATTTAGATGGCACCTACTATCAAAAACAAGACAATACCCATTCAACCCGTATTTGATCACTCGGCACTGCCCAATGTGAGCCGTATGCCCGACTGGATCCGCCAATCTCTGGCTCAGGATGATTATGCGGCTACCGCAGGACATGTTCATAACAATCGCCTGAATACCGTCTGCGAATCGGCTCAGTGCCCCAACCGAGGTGAGTGCTGGAGTAGCGGCACCGCAACCTTCATGTTGCTGGGTGATATCTGTACCCGCGCCTGCGGCTTCTGTGCCGTGACGACTGGTAGACCGCTTCCTGTAGACCTTGATGAACCCCGACGCATTGCCAAGGCTGCGGAGCAGATGGGGGTTAAATATTTGGTACTCACCTCGGTCAATCGTGACGAGCTTGAAGATGGTGGGGCAGCGATCTTTGCTGAGACACTTAAACAGCTCTATCAGATGGATGCGGAGCTGGGGTTAGAGCTGCTCACCCCCGATTTTCGAGGCTGTCAGGAGGGTGCGGTTGAACAGTTGGCGCAGGCTTTGCCAGAGTCCAAAAGGTGGGTTTGGGGACATAATGTTGAGACCGTGCCTTCACTCTATCAGCAGGTGCGTAAGGGGAGTCGTTATCAGCGTTCTCTGGAGCTTCTTGAACAGGCATCTCGCCTCTCTAATGTTGAAACCAAATCGTCACTCATGTTGGGGTTGGGGGAGAGTACTGACGAGGTGCTAGAAGTTTTGAGTGACCTGCGTAATATGGGAGTGACACGCCTTGCACTGGGTCAATATCTGCGCCCAAGTCGACACCATCTGCCGGTACGAGAATACCTGACTCCTGAACAGTTCGAGCAGTATGCGGTCGATGCGAAAGCTATGGGCTTCACCTGGGTTAAAAGTGGCGCGATGGTGCGAAGCTCTTATCACGCCGAAGAGTTATTGTAATTTATACAAAAAAGGATCTAATTTTGAGTCAAAAAACAGCACTCTACGAAGCGCATCTCTCTCTAGGGGCGAAGATGGTCGATTTTGCCGGCTGGCAGATGCCTATCCACTACGGTTCTCAGTTAGAGGAGCATCATGCGATCCGTAAGGCCGCCGGGATGTTTGATGTCTCACATATGGGGATTGTCGATATTCACGGAAGCCGTGCGCGTGATTTTCTGCGCTTTTTAATGGCCAATGATGTGGCCAAACTCGATCAGAGTCCCGGCAAGGCGATCTATACCTGCATGTTGAATGAGAAGGGTGGGGTCATTGATGACCTTATTATTACTTTCGTTGAGCTTGGCTGGTATCGGATTGTGGTGAACGCGGGGACTAAGGAGAAAGATCTCGCCTGGTTCCGCAAGCATGCCAGCTCATTTGATGTTCGGGTTGAGTTGCGTGAAGATCTTTCTATGATTGCGGTACAGGGACCTGAAGCCATTGCAAAGGTACATACCGTTAGTGAACAGATTGAGCGTATGGCGAAAAATTTGAAGCGGTTTGATTCAAATGTTGAAGGTGATCTCTTTGTCGCACGTACGGGTTATACCGGTGAAGATGGTTACGAAATTATGATGCCAAGTGAAGATATTGAAGAGCTGTGGTTGAATCTGGTTGAGCAGGGTGTTGCACCGTGTGGTCTTGGTGCCCGTGATACGCTTAGATTGGAGGCGGGTATGAATCTCTACGGACAGGATATGGATGAAAATACATCACCATTGATTAGTGCTCTTGCATGGACAGTATCTATGGAGGGGCATCGTCAATTTATCGGGCGCGATGTATTGGAAGCGGAGAAAACCGAGGGTGTAAAAGAGCGTCTGGTTGGGTTGGTGCTTCAGGACAAAGGGGTTCTTCGGGCGCACCAAAAGGTGATTGTGGAAGGTATTGGCGAGGGGGAGACCACAAGCGGCTCTTTCTCACCGACGATGCGTCAGTCAATTGCCTTGGCAAGGATTCCTGTTGGTGATGTTGACCACTGTCTGGTGGAGATGCGTGGCAAGCAGTTGGCCGCAAAAATTGTTAAACCGCCGTTCGTCCGTAACGGCAAGGTTATTATCTAACGATTCAGCAATCTGAATCGTTGCACTGTTATTTAAAAAATTATTATCTCTAGAAAGGAGAGGAAAGATGAGCG